>JAFDIG010000104.1 GCA_019308145.1 Deltaproteobacteria bacterium
CTATTTCAGCCTTTTCTTTTCCAAAAGAAAAAGGAACAAGAAGGCTCATTAAAATAAAAGTTGTTATTAAAAAAAAGGTAAAAAAGATTATATTTCTTTTTTTTATCATTTTTTGTTTTCTCCTTTCTTTAAATGTTTTTAAGCTTTAGTTATCCTTGCACAGATTTGAGTTTGGTATCATTCTTTATTTTGAAAAAGATTTTCTGAGCAGGGGTGTTTCTAACCCATATGTCACCTCCTCTCAAATTCTCAATTTTAACCTGATTGGTTGACCACACATCGCAATCTTTACAGATAGAGATCTTATCAAATTCACCTTTTTCATGTTTTTTCCTATATTCTTCAAATCTTTTACTTTCCCAAAGGGATCTAAGGCTTTTCTTTTTTACATTTCCAATAATTTCATCTGCAAAGATATCCTCACAACAAAGAACCATATCACCATCCCATGTGATTACCATCATCTCATATAAGAGATAACAAGGAGTTCTATTTAATGGTTTATCAAGGAATTTTCGTGTTGGAATAGGGCGATAATGAGCTATCATTACCTCTTCTACACGATCGATCCAGCGATTGATAAATGGATCAACCATATTTTCCATGCCTGGCAAAACTACCATGTTGAGCTTTATTAAAGGTTTACTGTTTTTCATCCCTTTTTTTATCTTTAAAAGTTCATTTAAATTTGTTTCAACTTGTGTAAGTGTCCCACCTTTTCTATAATGAGCAAACAATTTTGGATCAATGCCATCTATACTTATTCCTATCCAATCTATCTCAGCATCTAAGAGTTTTTTACTCATAGAAGGGGTAAGAAGCATTCCATTTGTCAGAAAGCCTATTTTGATGTTTGGCTTTTTCTTTCCATATTTTATAATCTCAATCAAATCAGGATGTAAAAGAGGTTCTCCAACCCCAAAAGTCTCTACATTTACCTCTTTCTCCCATGTTCCAATCTCATCTAAAATCTTTTGCCAAAGAGTTTTTTCCATAAATCCCTGGGCACGTTTTCTCTTTACCTGTTCGCTATGAAAATGGCACATTATACATTTTAAATTACATCTGTTAGTAATTTCAAGAATAACGCAGTTAGGAAGCTCTCTTATCTTTTTATTTTTTTTAAACCCTTTAAAAAGCATTTTAAAACCTATTATACCTTCCAGCGATGTTCCATAAAAAATAATCCGCGACCAGTAAACTCGCAAGATTCTATTTCGATCTCTCCTTCTTGATCCTTTCTGTCATAAACATGCAAACCTGTTTCATCAAAAAGAACTACCGCTACTTTATATCTACCTTCAAGCAGAAGAGGTGAGTCAAAATATATAAAGATATCCTTTTCACCATCAACAAAAAACGGTTCAACGCCATCCAATTTTGTGCTTGTTGCAAAACATTCTACAAGATCATTTCTATATATTCCTACACCCAAATGGAATCTCCTGCCGTTATTTTGGTTTTTAACCTTTATTTTTACTACTATTTCCTTTTTTTCTTCTTTTTCTATATTCAAAATCCAGGCTGAAACTGAATCAAGGAATGAATTTTTTTCAATATAAATTTTAGTCTCTTGTTTACTTTTTTTGCTGTTTTTTTCTCTTTCATAGTCGGTATATTCACGTATAACAGTTTTGGGGTCGCCAATAGCCATTATTTTCCCCTGTTTTAGCCAGAGTACCCTATCACATATCTCTCTTATATGGTAAAGGCTATGGGAACAAAAAAGGATGGTTTTTTTTTCTTTTTTAAAGCCGATCATACGGTCAAGACATTTTTTTTGAAAATGTTGATCCCCAACTGCCAAAACCTCATCAACAACTAATATATCAGGGTCAACACTAACTGCTACAGAAAAAGCTAACCTTAAATACATACCAGATGAATATGTTTTAACAGGTCTATCAATAAAATCCTCTAATTCTGAAAAAGATATAATATCATTGATCTTTTCATCAATCGTTTTTTTATCAAACCCAAGCATAGATGCTGCTAAATAGATATTGCTTCTTCCAGTAAAATCTGGATGAAAGCCAACTCCAAGCTCGAGCAATGCTGAAACTGTACCATTCATTTCTATTGTACCATAAGAAGGGGCAACTGTTCGGCTTATAAGTTTAAGTAATGTGCTTTTTCCTGCACCATTTTCACCAATAATCCCAAGGGTTTCACCTTCATATACATCAAATGTTACTTTATTTAATGCAAAAAATGGGTGCCGATACAGTTTTTTCTTAAAGGTTATTAACTCTATTAATCTATGTATTGGCCTGTCGTAAAAGTAATATATCTTAGTTAGATCCTTTACCTTTATTTTGTTCTTTTCCATTTATATGACATCAGCAAATTTTACCTTTAGTTTTTTAAAAACAAAATCACCTAAAATAAGAAAGAAGATAGAAATAGAGCTAAAGTATATAGTGCCCCAGTTAATGTTTAGTTTGCCTTCAAGGATGATAGATCTGTAAAGCTCTACCATATGAGTAATAGGATTTATTGTAATAAATATACGAAAGTGTTCTGGCACCAGATATTCTGGATATACGATCGGAGTAACAAAAAACCAAAATATAATAGCTGCATTTATAAGTTGGAATGTATCCCTAAAGAATGCATTTATTCCTGATAGTATCCAGCCTAATCCCATTGTTAATATGAATTGTAAAAACATAGGAATAGGTAAAAGTAAAAGAGCTAAAAGGTTAGGGATCCTTCCCATAAAAGCAAGAACAGCTATAAAAAGGAGAAAGCCTATAAATTGTTGAAAAAAGCTTGAGAGAACAAGAGAAGGAGTAAGTATTTCAGAGGGAAATATTACAGATTTGATAAGATTTCCATTTTCAACGATTGAATTAGTGGAGCGGATGATTGCCTCTTGAAAAGCGATCCAAGGCCAGAATCCGCAAAAAAGAAATTCAACAAAGTTATAAGGAACCTCACCAAGTTTTACTCTAATAATTGATGTAAAGAGCACTGAATATATAATCAAAAGAAAAATAGGGTTGATCACCGTCCAGACAAAACCTATTGCTGAACCAGTATACCTTAAAGCAATGTCTCTTTTAACAAGTGTAAAAAGAAGATTTCTATGAGAAAAAAGTGTACGGATAGAACTCATATTTTAATCATATTTAATTATTATTAAGGAGTCAAGAATAGTAAAAAATTAAATAATCAGATCTTCTGTTATCTTAGGGGAGCAGGCAACAACCTTGATCCTTTCTTCTTTATCTATGGTTTCTGTAATAACAGAAACCTCTTTATTGCTATTAGCATCGCTGTATCTTACACAAATAGAAGCAGCAAGATAAAGATCAGTCATTTCTTTTCCATAAGGAACCAATCCTATTGGGCCAGGATAATTTTCTACCTTAAACCACCTATCATCATTTTGGATAAGCAACATAATCTTCTCGTTTTCTATTTTATTACGACCAACAACCAATTTAAAATTATCAGAAATTCTTAAGTGACGACCAATCTTAAGAAGTTCTAAATCCCTTGGTTTAAAATCTTTTCTATGACTTATAAGATCTTTTAATCGCTCAGAAAATCTTGGATCTGTTAGCAAACAGCCTCCTGCAGAGCCAGGATATTCAAGAATACCAAGTTTTTTAGCTAATTCTATTTGTGGTTTGCGAGAACGTCCAGTAAAGCCATAAAGTTTAGTTCGATCAACCAGCTTTTCTTTTTCCATCCATGTTTCTTTTAGCTTTAATGCAGAAAGAGGCCTAAGTATTTTACCTTTATAACCTGAAATCTTTTCGACTGCATTAAGCCCTGATCTTGTTTGGCTCATAGGCCTTTGACCCAGCACTTCCCCTGTAAAAAGAAAATCCCCGCCTTCTTTTTCCATAAGTTTGCCAGCAGATCTTAACATAAGAGCATGGCAATCTATACAGGGGTTTAAGTTTGAACCATATCCATATCTTGGATTTTTGAGCATCTTGATATGTGGCTCAGTAATATCAACCACCTTGAGCTTAATGCCGAGCATCTCAGCTGCTTTTTCTCCTTTTATCGAATCAAAAAAAGGGGTTTTAAAAGATACACCAACTACTTCTATTCCTTGATCAATTAAAATCTTTGCAGCCAAGATAGAGTCAAGTCCTCCTGATAACAATCCAAATGCCTTAACCATTTGTTGTAAACTCTAAAAAATAAAGGGTTGGATCAAAAAATCCATCCCTTTTTTGTATGATTGGTGGTCCCAACGGGAATCGAACCCGTGTTTTCGGCGTGAGAGGCCGATGTCCTAGGCCGCTAGACGATGGGACCTTTTTTAAAATTTAGACTACTTTATAAAAATGGATTTGTCAATTTTTTATTTATATTTCTCTTCCATCTCCTTTATTTTAGGCAAACCTATAATCTCATTGAATTCTGCCCATTTGATAAGTTTATCAAGATATTGCTTAGCTGAGCCAGTCTCCTTTAATATTTTAAAAATTTGGTTTACCGCATTTGTAGTTGCCCACAGAGATGTTAGGGGAAAAGCGATTAGCTTAAAGCCAAGATCTTCTGCATCTTTAGCATTAATAACAGGTGTTTTACCACCTTCAATTAGATTTACAAGAAGAGGAGCTTTAATTTCCTTAATGGCGCTTTTCATTTGTTCAAGATTTTCGTATGCTTCAATAAAAATAAAATCTGCACCTGCATCCCTATATGCTTTTGCTCTTCTAATTGCCTCATTAAAACCATCTGTAGCAATTGCATCTGTACGTGCACCAACAACAAAATTAGGATCTTCTTTATCTCTTGCATCAACAGCAGCTTTTATTTTGGATACCATTTCATCAACCGAGATAATCTGTTTCCCTGACAAATGTCCACATCTTTTAGGCCATACCTGATCTTCAATGAATAATCCAGCTGCTCCTGCTTTAATAAACTCCTTGATAGTTCTAAAAACATTTATTGGGTTTCCATATCCAGTATCAGCATCCGCAAGAACAGGAATGTTAACTGCTCTTGCTATGTATTGAACTCTATCACACATCTCTTTAAAACAAACAAGTCCTACATCTGGTTGTCCAAGGAGTGTCGCAGCAACACCATAGCCAGTATGAGCGATCATTCTAAATCCAGCCCTTTCAGCAAGGATAGCAGTTAAGGCATCATAAACACCTGGTAATATAATTGCCTCAGGTTGATTCAATAAAAGACGAAACTTCGTGGTTACTTTCTCTTCCACTATTTACCTCCTATCTTTAACCTTTTTCTTGTATATTCAATAAGTCCTCCTGCTGAAATCAATTCTCTAACAAAATCTGGATAAGGTATGGCTGTAAAGATCTTGTCTTTTGTAAGATTTTTGATCTTGCCAGAGGATAAATCAATTTCAAGCTCATTGCCATTATCTGTGTTATCAACTGCGTCTTTTGATTCAATAAGAGGAAGCCCAATATTAATAGCATTTCGGAAAAATATTCTTGCAAAACTCTTGGCTATCACACAAGAGATGCCCGCCCCTTTTATTGATATTGGAGCAATCTCACGAGAAGAACCACAGCCAAAATTGGTTGTAGCCATGATAATATCACCAAGTTTTACCCTTTTTGAAAAATTTACATCAATGTTTTCCATACAATGTTTACCTAATTCATAAGGATCAGATAAATTCGCATAGCGTGCGGGGATTATTCCGTCTGTATCGATGTTAGCCCCGTATTTGTGAACTCTCCCTTTTATCATATTAAACCTCCTCTGGGTCAGTAATCTTGCCAGTTATTGCACTTGCAGCAGCAACAGCAGGATTTGCCAAATATATTTCTGCTTTTGGACTCCCCATCCTACCAATAAAATTTCTATTTGTTGTTGAAATGCATTTTTCATCAGAGGCAAGCACTCCCATATGCCCTCCAACACATGGCCCACATGTTGGGGTAGATACTATTGCTCCTGCTTTGATAAATCTCTCAATAAGTCCTTCCTTTAAAGCATTAAGATAAACTTCTTGAGAACCTGGGATAACAATACATCTGACCTCTTTATGGATCTTTTTTTTATCTAAAATCATTGCTGCATCCCTTAGATCATCTAAACGGCCATTGGTACAACTACCGATTACAACTTGATCTATCTTAATATCTCCTACTTGACTTACTGGTTTTGTATTCTCTGGTGAGTGAGGAAATGCAATTTGAGGTTCAATATTGGAGACATCATATTCCATTATCTGGGAATATTCTTCCGTTTCGTCTGTCTCATAAATTTTATATGGACGTTTTGCTCGTTTTTTTACATATTCTAAAGTTTTTTGATCAACTTTAAAGATACCTGCCTTTGCTCCTGCTTCAATGGCCATGTTTGCCATTGTGAATCTACTGTCCATAGAGAGTTTATCAATTACTTCCCCTGTAAATTCCATAGTGGAATAAAGAGCACCATCAACACCGATCTGCCCAATTGTATAAAGAATAAGATCTTTACCACCTACCCATCTCTTTAGATTACCATGATAAACGAATTTAATTGTGGGAGGAACCTTCATCCAGATTTCACCAGTTGCCATAGCAACAGCAATATCTGTTGAACCCATTCCTGTTGAAAATGCTCCTAAAGCCCCATATGTACATGTATGAGAATCCGCTCCAACAACCAAATCCCCTGGTAGAACCAAGCCCTTTTCAGGCAAGATTACATGTTCTATTCCTGCATCTCCAGCTTCAAAGAATAGCAAATGATGTTTTTTTGCGAACTCTCTTAAAGATTTTACCTGTTCTGCTTCAACAACATCTTTATTAGGAACAAAATGGTCCATGACAAATACTACCTTTTTGGGATCAAAAACCTTATTAATTCCGATTTTATTGAATTGATCAACTGCTATACCAGCTGTAAGATCATGAGCCATAACCAGATCTACCTTAACATTGATGAATTCTCCAGGTTTTACTTTACTTTTTGAAGCATGAGCTGCTAAGATCTTCTCAGCTATTGTCATTTAAGCTCCTCCTTAAGGACAAAAAAGTAACCTTTGTAAAAATTTTTTAATCGATTAATCTATTGTCTTTTAAAGGTATAAATTTTTATAAGAGTTTTTCTATATATAAACATATCCTTCCATAATTCTTCTTGCGGTTCTGTAAACTATAGCCTTTTCTAATTTAAATTCATCATCTATCTCACTTCCTTTAGCTTTTATAGGGATTGTTCCTGAAAAATGACCAATGATTAATGTATCATCTTTTTTTCCTTTTTCAGAGATAATTTCATTTACAACAGTTCCCTTCATTCTTGCAGCAGCACCTGTTGCAACACAACCAGTTACAGGATAAGCTTTATGCATCATGCCAGAGGCGTATATCTTTGATAATATATCCACATTCTCTATTTTCATTTTTTTACCTGTAACAAAATTTACCCAACTTACAGGTTTTTGAACAACTGCTATCATAGGAAGAAGAGGACTTCTTCCTGTTAGGTTTGCCAATTCCGCGCATGAAATTTTTATATTTTCCAAAAGATCAATTAAATCTTTCTCTTTTTCTATATCGATTGGTGATTCATCTCCTTTTAGTCCGATCTCAGCTGCTTTTATAAAA
>JAFDIG010000001.1 GCA_019308145.1 Deltaproteobacteria bacterium
GTTTTTATTATGGAATTCATTTAATATATCTATAACTCTTTGTTTTAATTTATTAAATGAGTCTTTATGGACTATCTTTACGGCTTCTTTATCATATATTATAACCTTTCCTTGTGATTGAAGGGATAATATAATAGGCAAAGAAGTTTTTTTTGTTAGATTTAAATAACGAGAGATTACACTTAGCTCAACCCCATGAAAACCACTCCTTTTTGTTATTAACTCACACTTTTCTTCATTTGTTCCATCTTTTAAAATGGATAGCTCGTGTAAAAAATCAGGGTCCTTTCTTTTACGAGGATAGGGGAAGGTGTCTAATATTATTCCTCCACCAACAGTTTGTATAATCCCTGAACTACGGATAACAAAACGGTCTCCTGGCAATGCAACTACTGATTTATCTAACTTTAACCTTGCAAAACAGGCTTCCCCTGGCTCAAGAGAATTTTCACCAAAAAGGGTGATCTTTGCTAATGCTAAAGCAGTGCCTACATGAAAACGTAAGGTAACCCCATTTTTTAAAGATCTTTCAGCACTTTTGAGATATTGAAGCCATACATCCATCATGTTTGTAGGAATTATCTCGTCTGGATGGCATACAACATCACCACGATAAATCTTTGTTTTTTCAACACCTTGAAGATTTAAGGCAGTTCTTAAGCCAGCTACGGATTTTTCTTGAGGTTGATTATGAACCTGAATGCCTCTAACCCTGCCTTCTACACCTTCTGGTAAGATCTCCACTTCATCACCTATCTCAACTTGACCTGAAATCAAAGTCCCTGTTACAACCGTGCCAAAACCTTTCATGGTAAATATTCTGTCTATGGGCAACCTGAAAAGCCCTTCAGGCTGTTTCTCTTTTACCTCTACTACTATCTTATCTAAAGCATTTACAAGCTCTTTTAAACCTTTGCCTGTAACTGATGAGACAGGAATAATGGGCGCAGATTCCAAAAACGTCCCTTTAATAAAATCTTTTATATCCTCCTTAACAAGTTCTACCATCTCATCATCAACCAAATCTATTTTAGTAATTACAACTATCCCTTTTTTAACATTCAAAAGTCGGCATATATCTAAATGCTCCCTTGTTTGTGGCATAACACCTTCATCTGCTGCCACTATCAAGGCAACAATATCAATTCCACTTGCACCTGCGACCATGTTCTTTACAAATTTTTCATGTCCTGGAACATCTACTATTGATATGGTATTACCACTTGGGAGCTTCAGCGATGCAAATCCAAGCTCAATGGTTATGCCTCTAAGTTTTTCTTCCTTTAATCTGTCAGTATCAATTCCAGTTAGAGCAGTAACAAGGGCAGTTTTGCCATGATCAATATGTCCAGCAGTGCCTAAAACGATTCTTTTCATCTAAAAACCTTCTTTATCTAAAGTTATTATAAGACTCTGAAAAATTAAATTTGTAATCCCTTTTTTATATTGATTACCATATCATATAGACGATTTCAAGATAAAGAGAAGCAGAACTTTCTCAAAAATTTTCATTTTATAAAACTTGACAAAAGGAAATCTTTTTGTATAATACTGGTCTGACCAGTAGATAAGTAGACATAAAGGAGAATAATTTTGCTTAAGCCAATAAACAAAAAACGCCTTTCAGATGCAGCAGTTGAACAACTCAAGGAAATGATTATAAAAGAAAAAATTAAACCTGGGGAAAAACTGCCTTCAGAACGACAATTAATAAAAGAATTAAAGATCAGTCGTGCATCTGTTAGAGAAGCTTTGCGTATCCTTGAGATTATGGGATTTGTTGAGGTAAAGCCAGGCAAAGGTGTATATGTTGCTGATCCAACACAACATATATTTGAACCTTTAGATTCATGGCTTTCTCTATATAAGGAAACATTGTATGAACATTTTGAAATTCGCCAGGTTATTGAACCACATGCTGCATCCTTTGCTGCTAAAAGAGCAACAGCTAATGTAATTAATGCAATGAAAAAATCTTTAACCATATTCAAAAAAAGAATGGAGCAAGATGACCTGATAGGGATGATCAAAGCCGATGCAGAGTTTCATCTTCTAATCGCTAAAGCTACTGGTAATCGCACTCTTATCGTTATCATGGAAACTATTACTACCTCATTACTTGAAGGTTGGAAAGCT
Organism: Deltaproteobacteria bacterium; assembly: GCA_019308145.1. Classification (GTDB taxonomy): domain Bacteria; phylum Desulfobacterota; class JAFDIG01; order JAFDIG01; family JAFDIG01; genus JAFDIG01. The sequence goes on from JAFDIG010000001.1 coordinate 2,137, forward strand.
TCATTGAGAACACCAGGAAGAGCATCAAAAACAATAGAAGAGCATCAAGCTATATTTGATGCAATTTTAAATAAGGATGCAGCAAAAGCTGGTCAAGCAATGTCTACACATCTTAGAAATGCTGTTAATGAACTTGAGAAGATGGGATTAAGACGAAACGAAGTCTGAGATATCTTGTGATTAAATGGTTTAAATCAAAAAAAGGAGGTGATATGCGAGTTTCTATAAAATATTTATAAGAGGAGGAAATTTTTTTAGTAATATTCAAATAATAAAAAAGGGGGCATAATAATGGAAAGATCAAAAAATATAGAATTATCAGTAGCCCCTAAAGGTGGGGCAGCCTTAAAAAAAATTGGCCCAGGTATTGTCTGGGCAGCTCTTGCAATAGGTGGAGGGGAGCTTGTTCTTATCCCAAGAGTAGGAACTGTCTATGGGATGATCTTCCTCTGGATGCCTTTATTAGCTATTGCCCTGAAGTACTTTATGCTTAATGAAATAGGAAGATGGTCTATCGCAACTGGCTCAACCATTTATGATGGACTTGCCTTGCTTCCAGGTCCCAAAAAATGGTTAAGTTGGATTTTGCTTTTTGTTGCTCTTTATCTTGGTGCTGTTCATATTGGCGGATTGGTAGCAATGGTTGGGATTATTACATATCATTTAGTACCAATATTTTCTCCATTTGTCTGGTCAGTTCTTATGATGATATCATACATTGTACTTACATGGACAAAAAGTTACAATGTTTTTGAAAAGGTAATGTTTGTGATGGTTGCTATTCTTTCAATAAGTACTATTATTATTGGTCTCAAATTTTTCCCACCATTTAGTGAGCTTCTTAAAGGTTTTACATTTCATATTCCAAGTAAAACTCCTGACTGGGCATTTACAAAATATCATATATCAAAGAATCCTTTAGTTGAGATATTGCCAGCAATGGCATTTGCAGGCTGCGGTGCTGTTAACAGTCTCTGGTATTCAGATTGGGCACTCTCAAAAGGTTTAGGGCTGGGCAAATATTTTGATGGTTTGGAAAATAGCTCCATCTCCATAGATCAGCTTGAAACACTTGATAAAGGAATGGTTCAAAAGGTCAGAGATTGGGTAAGGGTAATGTTTCATGATGCTTTATGGGGAGCAAATGTTTTGACGATTGTGGTAACATTTTTTTATGCGATATTAGCAATTGTAGTGATCCATCCTTTACATCAAGCACCAGGTGGCTCAAAATTCATTATAACACTTTCACAAACCTTTACTAAAACAGTTGGCCCATGGGCAAAATGGCTTTACCTGTTAGGTGCTTTTGGTGTAATTTATGGCACAATGGCAACCATCTATGACGGATATGCAAGGATGATCAATAAAACCATCCAAGTTTGTATGCCTAACTGGGAAGGATATAAGAAGATCAGTTCTATCTGGAGGTATAGGATTTGGATCCTTTATGGGACGGGAGCAAATTTTATCCTTGTATATCTACTTAAAGCTGTTCCTGTTAAGTTTTTAAGAGCTGCTGCCTGGATAGAAGGAACATTTTTACTCCCTGTAGTTGCTTTTTCTATTGCTTATCTTACTGCAAAAAAACTTCCATCCCTTTACAGCAAAGAAAGCCGATCCCTTGTTAAACCACATTGGATATTTACAACAGGAACAATTGCAGCTGGTTTGCTTTATCTTGTTTTAATCGTCATAATGTTAGTAAGATTTTAATTTAAGCGGTAACTAAAAAAGGGGAAGAAAATATCCTTCCCCTTATTTTTTAGTTTCAAGAGGTTTAAGATGAGTAAAAATGGTAATTGGAGAATAAAAATTTTGGTGAATAATTCTGTGCCTGAAAGTCCTTATTTAGGAGAACATGGAATATCTTTTTTAATTGAAAATATCTCTGATAAAAATCCATGGAGCTTCCTATTTGATACAGGTCAAACTTCTGAGGTGTTATTATCAAACGCAGAGAAAATGAGGGTTAATTGGGTAAATTTAAGAGGGATCGCATTAAGTCATGGTCATTATGACCACACAGGTGGCCTTTTGGGTTTGTTAGAAAAGCTTGATCATCCTGTCCCAATAATATATCATCCTGAAATATTTAAAAATAGGATAAGTATGATACCCCATTTTAGAAGCATAGGTGTGCCTTTTAAAGAAAAAGATATTGAAAAATTCAATATGCCAATATTGAGAACAAGAAATGAGGTTTATATTTCAGATGAACTCATTATCAGTGGAGAGATCCCAAGGGAATATGATTTTGAAGAAAACGGGGTAGATAATTTTTTCTGTGAGAGTGATGACAAATATGTTAAAGATAATGTTATGGATGATAAAGCAGTAATAATTAGATTAAAAGAGAAAGGGATTTTTTTAATCTGTGGATGTTGTCATGCAGGACTTATAAATACTTTGAAATATGCGTATGAGCTTACAAAAGAAAAAAAGGTTTTTGGAATAATAGGTGGACTGCATATGGCAGGTGCAACTGATGAAAGAATAGAAAAAACTATAGAACATCTTAAAAAATATAACCCTTCTATTATCGTTCCGATGCATTGTACAGGAATAAAAGAATCTGCTATTTTATGGAATGTTTTTAAAGATAAGATAAAATTTTTACTTGTTGGGGAATCATTGGAGATTTAATGGGAATCTTTGAGAATATCTATTTTAGCTTCTTTGTACTTATCATCTCTTTTGTCCTCCTTTTTAAAAGCGCAGATTTTTTTGTAAATGGTTCTGTTGGTATTGCAGAATTATTTAATATTCCAAAGATGATTGTAGGTATAGTTCTTGTTGGATTTGCTACAACCGCACCTGAATTTTTTGTATCAGTACAATCTGCTTACTTAGGTCATCCTGAAATAGCATTAGGCAATGCTGTTGGTTCTGTTATCTGTGATGATGGTTTAGCTATGGGGTTAGGAGCTATTGCTGCTCCCATAGCAATCTCAATTGATAGCAAAATCTTAAAAACAGCTGGGATATTTTTAATCTCCATTGATATTATCGCTTATTTCTTTGTTATGAACGGCATTTTTAGCCGTTTAGAGGGCTTTATACTTCTTTTATTTTTATTTGCATATATTTATTTTGTTATAGCCACAGAAAAAAAAAGAAGAAAAAACTCTAAAGAAAATATCCTTGTTAAAGAAAATAATAATAAAGATTCAGAGGCTGATAATAAAAAAATAAAAAGATATATAATATTTTTTCTACTTGGGCTTTTAGGTGTTGTGATAACAAGCAGGATGGTTATATGGTCTGCAATCAATATTGCTAAATTTTTTAAAGTATCAGAGATAATTATTGGATTAACAGTTGTTGCCATTGGTACATCATTGCCAGAAATAAGTACATCCATTACAGCTGCTATTAAAGGAGAAGGAGAGATAGCAGCAGGGGATATAATCGGGGCTGATATTTTGAATATATTATGGATTATAGGGTGCTCTGCAATCGTTCACCCAATTCATGTGGAGATGCTTTCTGCACATTTCTCTTTTTTATGGATGCTTTTAATCGTATCTACTATGCTTATTTCTATGAGGATTGGCTATAAAATAGGAAAGCCAAAAGGTTTTATCTTGATATCCCTTTATAGTATATATATTTATATGACTATTAAAATCTTTTACTAAAACCTCAAAAAAATAACGTTTCCCATTTAAAATTCAAAAAATTATTCTCTATTTTTTATTACTTCTAATTTTTCTAATTTAACCCTGACATCATGCTCATGATCCTTTTCTTTCTATTTTTAGTTTAAGATTGACTAAATCTTAAATATATGTTAACCAATAAAAATAAATGGTTATGTAATATGAAGAAACTAATCTTTTTATTTTTAACACTTATCTTTTTCTTAACTTATTGTGCTCATTTTTCTGGGCAACTAAAAACTGTCTCTATTAAAGATTTAAAAAAGGCAGAGGAGATCTCCTCTACCTCTAATGCATATTATCATTTTATCTTAGCAAGGATTAAACTCCTTTCAGGCAAGCTTCACGCATCTTTAGAAGAGTATAAAAAAGCCTTAGAGTATGAAAAAAACTCATCCCCTATCTTAACAGATATTGCAACCCTCTATTTAACAAATGGAAAAATCGATGAAGCAATAAAGTATTGTCAAAAAGCTGTAAAGGCTGATCCAGACAATATTTCTGCTCGTCTACTTCTTGGGAATATATATTATAATTTTAAGAAAAAGGATTTAGCTATAAAAGAGTTTGAAATCGTCCTTAAAAAGGATCCCAAAAATAGTGAAGCTCTCCTGCTTTTGGGCTCCCTTTATGCAGACAAAAAGGAGTTTGATAAAGCTATAAAGCTCTTTAATAAGATGTTAACCACTTATCCTAACTCTCTTATGGCTAATTATTATCTTGGAAGGATATATGCAACCATTTCTCAATATAAAAAAGCAATAAAATTCTATAAAAAGACTCTTAAAATAAGACCTAATTTCGAATCTGCTATGATGGACTTAGCTATGGTTTATGAAATGCAACACAACTGGGATGAAGCAATAAAGCTGTATAAAAAAATCATAGCACAAGATCCAGATAATGCAAAAGCAAGAGACCGTTTAGGACAAATATTTATCAAAAAAAAGGATTTAAAAAAAGCTCTTAAAGAGTATAAAGAATTAAAAAGCTTAGATGAAGAAAATATCAACATCCGTATAAAATTAGGTATTATATATTATGAACAAGAGGATTATGATAAGGCCATTATTGAGTTTAAGTTCGCCCTTTTAAAAAAGCCAGACAATCATAAAGTAAGATATTATTTAGGATTAACATATCTTCAGAAGGATAATTATGAATTAGCTTTAAAGGAGTTTGAAAAGATACCAGATACGGTTCCTTTTTATGCACGAGTACAAAGAGATATTGCTTTAATACTTAATCGTTTAAACCGTGTTGATGAAGCTATTACAAGGCTCTTAAAGGCAATAGAGAAGAAACCAAAAGAAAAAGAGCTATATTATTTCCTTTCATCGTTATATGAAAAGAAGAAAAGTTATACAAAAGCTATTGAAGTTATAAATAGACTTATTGAGATTGATAAAAAAGATGAGGAAGCACTTTTCCAATTAGGTGTTCTCTATGATAAAAAGGGTGATTTTAAAAGATGTATAAAGATCATGTGGAAGGTGCTTGATATTAATCCTAAACATGCACAAGCCCTAAACTATATTGGATACTCTTATGCAGACAGAGGGATTAAGCTTAATGAAGCAGAAAAGCTTATAAGAAAAGCCTTAAAAATAAAGCCAAAAGATGGTTACATTACAGATAGTTTAGGATGGGTTTACTATAAAAAGGGTGAGTATAAAAAAGCTTTAACTATTCTTAAAAAAGCATACGAGCTTGTTCCAAACGATCCGATCATAACAGAACATTTAGGAGATGTCTATTTGAAGTTGAATAAGGAAAAAGAAGCATTAGAGATGTATAAGAAGGCTTTAAAGCTTAATCCCAAAGAGAAACAAAAGATATCTATTATAGAAAAGATAAAAAATCTTACAAAAGAAGAGCCAACTTCACCTTGAGACAGATAATCCTCAAGTCCTTTTATTTTCTTTTTATAATTTCAATTCTTGGATGTGCTCATCTTTATAAGCCATCTATTTATAAACAGAAATTTTCTTTTAAAGAAGCAATAAAGAATATAAAAAAAAGCCATTCATCTATTATATCTTTAAAGGGATTAGCAGTTTTAAAAGTTCATTCTGGTTCAAAAAAATTGAGTTTCTCTCTATTTTTTTTTATAAAACGGCCTGATTCTGTGCGGCTTGAGTTTCTAAATCCTTTTGGTATGCCTGAGATAATCTACATAAAGAAAAAAGATAACTACATTAGATATTCAATGCAAACAGGAAAAGCAGAAAAAGAAAACCTTAATAACAGCGATTCCATGGTTATTGTAAGCGATCTTTTCCCTCTTCTTTTTGGAGAAGTACCCCTAAATAAGGGATATATTTGGAATATAAAGGATAATCCTAAAAACAGAGATCAACTCATTTTGGAGGGGAAAGGCAAAAATGGTAGGATAACTTTTTTTATAGATACGAAAAAATGGCTTATAATAATGGCTGAAAAAGATAATCCAACTTCCATAAAAGAATGGAAAGTGACTTTTTCTAACTTTAAAGCTCAAAATGGGATCGTATTTCCTAAAATGATAATGTTAGAAATATATCCATATTTTTCAAGATTATCTATAGATATTAAAGAACTAAATATCAATCCTGCTATACCAAAGGATATCTTTTCTTTGCCGAATAATTAAAATGCTTCATTGATAAAACTTCTTTATTGTATTAAAAAGATGTTAATTTCGTATTGCCATATAGAAGGAGTTCAAAAATGAAAGAGGCAATGCTTTATGAAAAGGTTGAAAACCTATATGTCAAATGCAATTTATGTAATCATAGATGCAAAATCGCTCCTAAGAAACGAGGCATTTGTGGAGTAAGAGAGAATATAGATGGAACGCTTTATACTCTTGTTTACCCAAAAGCAATATCAAGCAATTTGGATCCTATAGAGAAAAAACCCATTTTTCATCTTTTCCCTGGCTCTTACTCCTATTCGATTGCAACAGTAGGATGTAATTTTAGATGCAAGCATTGTCAAAACGCTGAGATCTCACAGATGGTTTTTGACCATAAAAAAATTATTGGCTCTGATTATCCACCCGAAAATGTGGTACGTGATGCTCTTGATACTAACTCAAAAAGTATTGCTTATACATATACTGAACCCACCATATTCTTTGAATATGCTTATGATACATCAGTTATTGCTCATGAAAAAGGGATAAAAAATGTTTTTGTAACAAATGGATATATGACAAAAGAGGCAATTGATGCAATATCCCCATATTTAGATGCTGCTAATGTGGATTTAAAGGCTTTTACAGAGAAATTTTATAAGGATATATGTGCTGCAAAACTTGAACCAGTGCTTGAATCTATCCGTTATATGAAAAAAAAGGGAATATGGGTGGAAGTAACAACATTAATTATTCCAGGGCTTAATGATTCAGAGGAAGAACTTAAACAGATTGCTGATTTTATATTTTCAGTGGGAGAAGAAGTTCCCTGGCATGTTTCAGCATTTTATCCAACCTATAGGCTTACTGATCGCTCAAGAACCCCTGCCTCTACTTTAAAAAAAGCAAGGGAAATAGGTATTCAAAGAGGGCTTAGATATGTATACACTGGAAATATACCAGGTGATGAAGGAGAAAATACCTATTGTTATAACTGTAAAAAGCTTTTAATTAAAAGATTTGGATTTCAAATAACAAAAAAGGATATTAAAGATGGTAAATGTATTTATTGTGGTGCTCAGATAGATGGAATAGGGATGTAGTTTTCCTCTTCTCTTGTTTCACCTAAGTTTGTAACTATTATGGCAGGCTTATCTAATAGGGGGCATTTATATTCACAAATACCACAGCCTATGCATAATTCAGGATCAACTTTAGGCAGTTTTACCTTCTTTTTTTTCCCATTCTTCATTACTTTTTCCTCTTCCTTAAACCATATTGCTTTTTTTTCGGTAGGACAATGCTCTTCACAAACAATACAATCTACACCATAAAGATAAGGGATACATCGTGTAGTATCTATCGTAGCAATCCCTATCTTTATCTTTTGCTTTTCTTTTATTGTAAGTTTTTTGATTGCACCAGTAGGACAAACCTGCCCACATAAAGTGCAGTAATATTGGCAGTATCCTATTTTTGGAACAAGAACAGGAGAAAATATCCCGTCTATTCCTGCTTCTAAAAAAAGTGGCTGAAGCCCTCCGGTAAGACATACCTTCATACATTCTCCACATTTAATACACCTTTTTAGGAATTCATCCTCACTTATTGCTCCTGGTGGTCTAATAAGAAAAGGATCCTTTTTCTTTTTAACAGGATCAATTCTTATAAAAAATGAGAAAAAAAATCCTCCCAAAGCTGATGAAATAAATCTTCTTCTTGATAAGGATGGATAAAAGGCTTTCTTGGTTTTAACAAAACCAAAATGAACATCTCTTTTAGGGCAAATATTTTGACATTGACCACAAAAAAAACATTCTGATTTTAACCATTTTTCTGGAAGGATAAGTGCATTAGATGGACATACATTGCTACAATCTCCACAAAGATTACAGCGATCGCCAGTATATCTGATGAAGATAGAAAATCTTGCGAAAATCCCTAAAAGGGCTCCTAATGGACAAAGATATTTACACCAGAAACGCTTCTCAATAAAATTGAGCGATAATATGATGAAAAAGAGAAATCCAACCAGTAGAAAATGTATATAATGAGGCTCTCTAAAAGGAAGAATTGTCTCCTTTAAAAATTGGTTAATGTCAAAAGCATATCTAAACCCTAATAGGTTTAGGATTTCAAAAATCAAGCTAAATATAAAACTTACTATAGGTTCTATAACTATTGTAAAAGATCTGATTAAAAGTGATAAAGGATCAAATAGCCCAATTAAAGGAAGAGAAAAAAATGAGCTGGCAAGAAAAAAGATTAATAGATAATATTTAAGAGAAATAAGTTGATTTTGCCTTTTTGATAGAAACAAAGATGAAGATTTTTTAAGATTTGCTATCCACTGGTTTAATGTACCAAAAGGGCATACCCAACCACAGAAAAATCTGCCCATAAAGAGTGTAAAAAGAAGGGTTATAGCTGAGAAAATCATATAGAAAGCAATTCTATGAGATGAAATAATAGTTGAGATCGCTATTAATGGATCAAAAAAGAGAAAGATTCTGACAGGATAGGAGATCTCATCAACTCCCCTATACGTTGTTTGCACAAAAAGAAATATAAAAATAAGAAAAAATAGCCACTGAGAGATAACCCTTAAGTTCTTCATCGATGAGCCTTTAGGTTGTAAGTACCAAAAATCCATAAATTTTAGTTAAATTTAACATTTGAACTTTTCATTATTTTAGGTGGCTCTTATAATTTTTATTTTATCAATCTCCATCACCCCCATCTTTAATTCATTAGCATATTTTATATATGGAATATCATAAGGATCTATACCAAAAAGATATTTAGCACAAAATGCATCTATTGCCACCTGATCGGTTGAAGCAATTACCATATCCATAACCTTTACATCCTTTAGACTTCCCCCTTGGGGACCATTATTAATTAGTATTCTCGTTGCATCCATTACTGTTAAGGTGGGTTTAAAAAAATGTGCTATCTCTGCGATAGAGTGATGAAGCCCCCAGTGAAGCCTTCCCCTAAAGCCTCCAACAGCACCAAACCAGTTTTTCAGAGCCATAGAAAGAATTGCAGAACCATGCTGTTTTGCAATAGGAATATTTATAACCTTATCTGCTTCAATTACCTCTGTGTATACCTTCCATTTTTTTATATGCTTTCCACCTATCATCATTTTCTTAAACTTTTTATCATTTACATAAGAAACAAAAGCTCCTGCCTTTTTTGCAGCATCAGCTATGCCACTGGTTTTATATGTTCTTCTTGGATCATCGCAGGTGTTGTCAAAAACCTTTACCTTTTTTGCCCCTGCCTGATATGCAAGCCTTACCATTTCAGCTACAACCTCTGGATGTGTGTTTGCTGCTTGTTCAACCCTTCTATCCCATGCTATGTTTGGTTTTATTACAACAATATCATTACGAGAAATAAACTTGCTTATCCCACCAATAGCATCTATACAACTTCTGGTGGTCTTTGCTACATCCTTTCCTTTTGCTACAAATATAACAGATTTCTCTTTGGCAAAAAGGTTTTCTGGGCTAAAAAATAAAAGCCCTCCTGTTAAGCCAAGAGATTTAAAGATAAAATCCCTGCGGCTAAATCTCTTTTTCATCAAAATCACCCTTAATTATATTATCTAAAAAAAATATTGAAGTAAAGAGAAGAGGAAATATTTTCTAAAGATCTTTCACTAAATTAGAAGAACTAAGTAATGTTAAAACTCATAGGAATTTGAACTTAAAAGATCTTTGAAGAAAGGATAAAGCATGAGCTTGGATATACAATTCCATAAAACAAAAGATGATATCTTTTTATTAAATTGATTTATCCCTCGTAGCAGTTCTTTTCTCTTATACCATATTTATGAGGTGGGGAAAAAATGGTTACCACCTCATATTGACTTTATATGGAATAATAACCTTCTAATCATAAAAAGAAATCCATTTTTTAAAAAGTTAAACTTTTTTAAATAAACTTTTACACTCTTTTGTTCTATAACCTTATGGTATTACTTGTTTACTACGTTTATTTATGCTTTTTTAGGAGAAAGTTTAGCTCTGATTGTAGTTGACACAGCTTTCCATATAGATCTAAGAACAACCAAGTCGTGACCTACTTCTATCATTCTACAACCTAGATCAATATATTTTTTTGCTTCCTCTTCCCATGGTTGTCCAACACCAATTCCAACTGGCTTATTATATTTGTTTGCAACATCAATGGTTTTTTTGATAGCATCTTGAACCTTTGGATGATTTTTCTGAGGTCTTCTAAAGCCTAATGATAAAGAATAATCTGATGGGCCAAAAAGAACAAAATCAAGTCCATCTAATGATAAAACCTCATCGAGTTGGGCTATAAATTCGTCATTTTCAACCATAATACCAACTAAGGTTTCATTATCACTCCATTCTACCCAATCTTTACCTGCACCTGCTCCCCATTGGCCAGAAAAACAGATACCTGAATAACCTCTAATACCACGTGGAGGAAACTTTGCAGCACTTATTACATCTTCAACTTCTAACACACTCAAGATGAGGCGAGCCAATATATGCTATCTTCCACTGTTTGTTCACCATACCTCTTAATAGCTTGGTAGTTCCACCCTTTGCTAACACCGCCATCCTAACACCAGGTAAATACTTTTTTATAACATTAGACCATCCAACACCTAACGCATATGTATCAGAAGTCATTGTAATTGCTGCTAAACGAACTTCAACCACCTTAGCTTCTGCTAAAGAGATAATGGAAAAAGCAAAAATCATTACTGTTATTAAAATTAGGAATTTTTTGATCATGATCTTATCCTCCCTTAAAGTTTGATCAATTTAATAATTAATCAAAAAATATCTTCTTTCTCACCTCCTCTAATTTTAAATCTAACTCTTTGATAACTACCTTTTAATGTTTATTAATCCTTTAAGATAAAAGTAGTACGAGCACCCTGCTTGATAACAGATATGGTTAATTCTTCACCAGGTTTTAAGGTCTTAACTTCCATCCAAGGTGAGAGAACCTTTGCGGCAGAACTAAATTCAATAGGGTCTTGAGGATCACAATAATGTATTGGAATCACCATTTCACACCCTATCCATTGAGCAGCCTGTGCTGCTTCCACAGGTGGTAGATCCTTCCCATATTTGGGAGCCACTGCCCCAACAGGAATGAGACCGATGTGCGGTCGATAGAGCTGGCCAATCAGTTTCATATCACCAAAAAGGCATGTATCCCCAGCATGATAAATCCTTAATCCGTTAGGAGTAGTAATAAGAAAAGCAAGTGGAATACCAGTAATAGGCAGCCCCGTATCATCCAAAGCATAGTTTACATGTTTAGCCTGTAGTACCCGAAGGGTGACATCTTGTATATTTACTGTTCCACCATAACTGCATCCTTTAATCTGATCCTTAGAAAGACCTTTTTTATAAGCCAACTGCCTAACAAGATAATCACAAACAATAGATGCATTGTCGCGTTTTGCTATGTAGAATGAATCACCTAAATGATCAAATGATGCATGGGTTACAATGATCAAGTCAACAGGTGGGATTTTATCAGGTCCAAATGGCGCCATTGGGTTTCCTATTAGATAAGGATCAATAAGAATATGTTTATCCCTTTCTGTAGTTAATAAAAAGCCAGAATTTGATAAATATTGTAGCTTTAATTTAGATTCCATTGCTTTCTCCTAAAATTTAGGTTGTTAAAGGGAATCTTTTTTTCTTTCTTTATATTTAATTTGTGCCAGGGTTCGTTCCATATTGTTGTAGGAATGGATCTCTAATAAAGAGCGAACTTTCTCTGCTTCACCTTGTTTAAATGCTTCAAAAATTGCCAAATGTTCGCTAAGGGATTGTTGTGGTCGGCCAGGCAAATCAAAAGAAAAAGAGGTAGCCCATCGGATCTGTTTTACTAATAAGATATAAGTCTCAATTAATTTTTGATTTCTTGAACATTTAACTAAACTGTCATGAAATTGATAGTTTAGATATTTAACCTTTTTTAATTCTCCCAAATTTAAAGATTTAGCCATATCATTTATAATTGATTGGATCTTCTTTATCTCAAGATTCGTAGCATTTAAAGAACCTTTCATAGCACCAAAAGCCTCAACAACATTTTTTAATTCATAAATTTCACGAAATTCTTTTAGACTAAACTTTGCAACTTCTCTTCCAAGAAGGGTTTTACGTACCAAACCCATTTTCTCAAGTCTTTGCAAAGCCTCACGTGCTGGGGAACGGCTAACACCAAACTCATTTGCTACCAATAATTCACTCAATTTAGATCCTGGTGCTAATTCTCCACTCAATATACGGTCTTCTAAAATTTCAACAATCCTATCAACAAGTGTTTCACGGTTTAGATTTAATTTAACACTTACTCTATTTCTCATTTACTTGCCCCTTTCAACTTCTCCTAATTGTAAACAAAGATATCTGTATACTTGTATACAAGTATACAGATAATTATTTCTCTGTCAAACATGAATTTAAAAATTATACATAAAAAACAGTTATCTTACCTTACTTTCCATATGGCAAAAAATATTGCTATGCTGAATTTAACCCTGCAATCCAAAAGAATCTTATATTAAATTTAAACAATAGATTGATGTTGATGAATTGAAATGAGGATCTAAAAATGGAAACTTTTTTAACTGAAAAATAAGAAATTTCTTTCTAATGTTTAGCAAGTTATGAGTTTTGCTTTAAAATCAGCAATATACCTAACAACTTCCTAATGAATAATGTAAAACTGATAAGATTTAAAATTACGAAATCATATTATAATTTTTTTGAAAAAATTTTGAATTAAAAAACTTGACAATTAAATCAATAAGATTATAAATTAGAAAATTTAGAGTATATTATAAATATGGTTATGTTAAAAGATAGAAGAAAATTTTTATCTCAAGAATCTATTTTAAACCATGATAAAAGAAAGGAGGATAAATGGTTGAAAGCTCTGGGCCGCCACATACTGACGGAATTCTATAATTGCGATAGGGTACTTTTAAACAATTTTTCAGAAATCAAGAAAATCATGACAAAGGCAGCAAAGAAAAGTGGTGCCACAGTCCTGGAAACAGTTTTTCATCTTTTCAATCCACACGGTATAAGCGGTGTTGTGGTGATTGCTGAATCTCATCTTGCAATACATACCTGGCCTGAATATGGCTATGCTGCTGTTGATCTTTTTACATGCGGAGATGACGTTGATCCTTGGGTTGCCTTTGATTTCCTTAAAAAGGAATTAAAAGCCCAATATAGTTCAGCAATGGAGATGAAAAGAGGACAACTTGAAGAGGTGGATTCCGTTATTAAGCATAAACCAGATATTTGACTGACCTTTTTTGACCCTTTGGTCAGGGGAAATCTATATTTAAATTTTTGTCAGGAAGCTAATCAAATCGCTTGCTTTCCTGAAAAGGGTGAAGTGTATTCTTTTTATAATCCATATTTTTTAGAAACTATTCCTTAAGGCTATTCAACTTCTCAGCATAATTTTTAACCTTTAAAAACTCCTTTTTAGCTTGAGATAAAAGTTCAAAGACAGGCGTTAAGTTCTCTTCTTTGCCTAATTTTTCTATGGTCATAAATATGGGAGTAAGATAAGTTGCTTCAACTTGAGCGCTTGCCCCTTTTATAGAATGAGCGATCCTGCTAACCTCTTCACTATTACCTTTTAACATTGCTTTTTTTAACTTCTCCAACTGTTTTGGAATTTCATTAAGATAGAGCTCAAGTATTTCTAAATATTCCTCTTTATTTCCACCTGTTCTATTTATAGCTTTTTTTAGATCTATTGGTTCTTTTGTTATTCTTTTCTTTTCTTTTTGATCTTTTATCTGATAAACTTCTACCTCTTTTTTACTCCATTTTTTAATCACCTTTAGCAATTCCCGAGCTCGGATAGGTTTAGCAATGTAATCATCCATTCCTGCTTCTATGCATTTTTCCCTATCACCTTTTAAAGCATGAGCGGTCATTGCTACGATTGGGAGATTTCTTAATTTAGGATTTTTTCTTATTATAGCTGTTGCCTCAAAGCCATCCATTTTTGGCATTTGTATATCCATTAAAACAAGGTCAAAATTCTCCTGCATTAAAGCCTTTATTGCCTCTTGTCCATCAAAAACAGATCTTATGTAATATCCTTCCTTTTTTAATATATTTATTGCTACTTTCTGATTTATTGGATTATCCTCAGCTAAAAGAATCTTTGTAACTTTTTTCCTTTTCTCATAGATAGTATGTTTTGTGATAACTGCTTTTTTCTCTTTGTCTTTTTGCTGAGACTGAGCAATAACTTCAAGTACTATATTTAAAAGCTGCCAACTTTTTACTGGTTTTGTCAGATATCCGGCTGCACCTAAAGACTTGATTTTGCTCGCATCACCCTTTATACCTATGGATGCAAGAATGATTACAGGAATCTTTGATAGTTCCTTATTACTGGAAATAATCTTTAACGCCTCAAATCCATCCATTTCAGGTAGATTAAGATCCATCAGTATGAGTTTGTATTCAAATTTAGTACCTATTGTTCTTTTAAGAAGTTCAATACCTTTTTTAGCACTATTTAGCTCTGTTGGGAGACAACCAAAAGAATGAAGCATCTCACGAAGTGCCCTTCTGCTGGCATCATTATTATCAATAACTAAAACCCTTATTCCTCTTACATCTATTGTTTCCGCTGAAATAGAAAAGCCTTTTTCTTGTTGTTTTTCAAAAGGAAGGAAAAAATAAAAGCAACTTCCTTTACCTACTTCACTTTTAAGCCAGATTCTACCACCCATCATTTCAACAAGCTGTCGTGATATAGTAAGCCCAAGCCCTGTGCCTCCATATTTTCTTGTGGTTGAAGGATCAACCTGAGTAAAACCATTAAATATTATCTTTTGCCTTTCCTCTGGGATACCAATCCCTGTATCTTCTACTGAGAAAAGAATCGTTACCATTTTTTCGTTTTCTTTTTGCAATTTTACCTCTAAAGTGATTTTACCTTTTTCAGTAAATTTAATCGCATTTGAGATCAAATTGAGAAGGATCTGACGCAATCTGCCCGGATCGCCTATTAAAAGACGTGGAATATCATCATGGATCTCTGTTATTAGCTCAAGCTTCTTTTCCCAAATCTTTGGTGAAACAATATTTATAATATCATCCACTGTATTTCTGAGATCAAAATCTATATTCTCTATCTCGATTTTCCCTGCTTCTATTTTTGAAAAATCCAGGATATCATTAATTATATCTAATAATGATTCAGCAGAGTTATGCATCATAGTTAAATATTCAAGCTGTTCATTATTTAATGGAGTATCTAACAAAAGATCAAACATACCTATGATCCCGCCTAAAGGTGTACGAATTTCATGGCTCATATTTGCCAAAAATTGACTTTTAGATCTATTTGCTTCTTCTGCCTTTTCCTTTGCTCTCACGAGCTCTGTTACATCAACAATATTTAAGATAACACCATCATAACTATTTTCACGAAATATAGGTTGGATTCTAAAAACTAATTCTTTGCCTTTAAAAGAACGGTTAAGCGTAAAAGCACTTGACTCCGATCTGTTCTTAAATTTATTAAGATAGCTCTCAATTTTTTTATTTATCTTTTCTTCATGAAATTCATGGATATACCTCCCTAAGATGTTTTTCTCTTTTGTTTCCATTAGGTTAGCAAAGTATTGATTTATCTCAACAATTTCTCCTTCTTTGTTGGCCACAACCACACCTTCTTTCATCCCTTCGAGTATGGATGAGAGCCTTGCCATCTTCTCACCAAGAATTACTTCAATCCTTTTCTGTTCGGTTATATCTCTTGCCATAGCTAAAATAGAAGGAATATTATGATATTTTATAAAAGAGGCTTTTATGGAAGCAATAGCAAAGTCCCCCTTCTTTTTCTTAAACCTTATCTCCCCAAACTCAAAACTTTCAGCCTCTTTATTTTGTGAAATAAGATCTTTTAATTTATCATCTTGTGTAATAATATCAGTAAATTTTAGTGATAAAAGTTCCTTCCTCGAATAACCTAACCATTTAAGAGAAAAAGGATTCACTTCAAGAATCTTATAACTTTTAATCTCAAATATAATAATTGCTTCGGGTGCATATTCTACAAGACTTCTATATTTTTCCTCTGATTCCTTTAACTCCATCTCTATCATTTTTCTTTCTGAAATATCACGAAGACTCCCTTCTATACCAATGGCTTTACCATTTTCATCGAAGAAAAAATGGCTGTTTGTTGAAACAAAAATTTTTGAGTTATCTTTTCTTTTTAATACCAATTCATAATCAGTAACCTGACCTTTTTTCATAAGCTCAGAAATCAGTTTTTCTCTATCGCTGGGATTTGCATAAACTTTTAATACATCTTCACCTATTAACTCTTCTGGCAAAAATCCTGTATATTTTGTAATAGATGGGCTTAAGAGCATGATCTTTCCATCCAGATCGGTTTGGTAGAAGACATCTTGAGTATTTTCAAATATGGTCCTAAATCTCTTTTCAGATTCAGCGAGTCTTTTTTCAGTTTTTCTACCAAATGGAACAACCACCGAAGGAACAATAATACCAACAAGTACAAAGGTCAAAAAAACTACAATTGCTGATTCAGGATCATATAAATAACCCATGGTCTTTAAAATAGTCACACTTATAAAGGTAAGAATTGAAGAGCCTAATGTGGACATAAGCCATATAAGCCTGAAATTTACTCTTTTTGTTTTTTTCATTTTTTATCCGCTAAGCTTTTCTGCTTCTAAAAAAAAGGAACGAGAATATTTTAATATTGGTTTCAATTTACCAATTTTAGCCATAGCTTCAAAGATAAAAGGTATTCTTGCTAAAATAAAAGAGGGAATAGTAAAATATTTCAAAAACTTAACTGGTATCCTTTTTTTTATTTTCTTTGGCAAAAAAAATATAAAAGATGGTATAGGATTCCATCCAATGATACTTTTTATCTCAAAATCCTCTTTTAGAACAAGCTCTTTTAACTCCTTAAGTGAAAGTTTTTTATCCCTAAACCTCCCTGTAATAAAATTATCTCTGTTTGTATTGGTTATAAGCAATAAACCATTTTGTTTTAAACAACGATATACCTCTTTCATGATTATCTCTTTTTCTTTTTTATCATTGATTTCGCCAAGGAGATGGGATAAAAGTATTATCTCAAAAACATTATCTTTAAAAGGCAAAAAGGAAGCTTTAGATTTAAAGAAATACCCATTAGGAACAATTGTTTTTGCATAATTAAGAGAAACTAAATCAATATCTATTCCACATTTAAAGCAGGAATCAGATGCCATTGACAAAATTATTCCTGCACCACAACCTATATCCAAAATCTTCTTTTTCTTCTCTTTTGATACTTGATATGCTAAAAAGAATCTAACATCAATATAGTCGCCCCACCAAAAGTAAGGAGCAAGCTTAAAGTTTTTTTCTACCTTTTTAAGAATGGGATGCATATCAAAAGAATTTTTTATAAAAGATAATCATTTATTTTTAAATGTTAAAAAACTTTAATCTTTTCATGTTTTAACTACCGTACCTACTGAAGCAAAGAAAAAACGTTCACCAAATGCATGCATTAGATGAGCAAGGCCAGTAAGCCCTGTACAATGGGAGCCACCAATTTTTTCTATATCAAATTGATGTAGAGCTTCTATGCTTTTTTCAAGCTGCTCTTTCTCTAAAAAACCTAAATGAGTCCCCCCCATAACAAGCAAAATATGATCTTTGCCTGTCTTTTCAATAGCATGATGCAAAATATTTATAATCCCTGCATGAGCACATCCTAAAATAACTATAAGCCCTTTTTTTGTATCAATGATCAGAGATTGATCATCCAACATAGGATCATGAATATCTTTACCATCTTTTGTTATAAAAAGCTGGGGATCATCTTTTTCAAATGTTGTTCTTCTTTTTACCTCCCCTGTAAGGAATATCTTTTCTTCTATCTCTATAAAATCTTTATTAAATATAAATTTTGCACCAAGAGATTTTAAGAGCTCTAATTCATAAGGAATGCCAATATATCTTCTTGTTTCTTTACCAGAAATTTTTCGTATGCTAATCTTTTTATCCATTATATCAGGGTGAGCATATATAGGAATTTCACCCTTTATATTTAAAAAAGGAACAAGCCCTCCAGTATGATCATAATGCCCATGGCTTAAAGCAATAAGGTTTGCTTTTTTAAGATCAATCCCAAAGGTTAAACTATTATTTACAAGGGTTGAACCATTTCCAGTATCAAATAATATATTTGTATTATCCGTTTCTATCCACACAGCAAACCCGTGTTCCCCATTGCCACCTACTTTTCCAACTACTGTATTTTCACACAAAATAGTGATTTTTATATCCTTCATTTTATCCTCCATGAAATATAAGTTTAACCTCTTTATTTAAAAAACTTATCTAAAAATTTGTATATAATCATGAGGGAATTCCCTCTTTAAACATCTTCTGTATTCCTCTTACTGCCTGTCTTATTCTATGTTCATTCTCCACAAGGGAAAGACGAACAAAACCTTCACCTAATTCCCCAAATCCAAGTCCAGGGGAAACAGCAACTTTTGCTTTTTCAAGGAGTTGCTTGCTGAATTCAAGTGAACCTAACTTATCCCATGGCTCAGGAATCTTTGCCCATACAAACATGGTAGCTTTAGGCTTTTCTACTTGCCAACCTATTCTCATAAAACCATCTACAAGAACATCTCTTCTTTTTTCATAGGTTTTTGCAATATCTTTTGCCCATTCATCTCCATGGTTAAGTGCTATGATGGAAGCAATTTGAATAGGCTGGAATATTCCATAATCAAAATAACTCTTTAATCTAACCAGATTTCTTATAATCTCTTTATTCCCGACAGCAAAACCAACTCTCCATCCTGGCATTGAATAGCTTTTTGACATAGAAAAGAATTCAATAGAGACCTTCTTCGCCTCTGGTATTTCTAAAATGCTTAAGGATTTATAACCATCAAAAACTATATCCGCATAAGCAAGATCATGGATGATCATTATATCAAATTCAAGGGCAAGTTTTATAACCTCTGAAAAGAAATTATAATCAGCAATTTTAGTAGTAGGATTGTGAGGAAAACTAAGTATTATCATTTTTGGCCTTGGCCATACACGTTTTATAGCCTTTTTAAGGCGATCCAAAAAATCATCAAGATCATATAAAGGAATTGAATGAACATCTCCACCTGCTATTACTACAGAATATGTATGAATAGGATAGGTTGGATCAGGAACAAAGACAACATCACCAGGGGTTATCATTGACAAAGATAGAAGGTCAAGCCCCTGCTTTGAGCCAATAGTAACCACTGCTTCATTATCAGGATCAAGTTCAACCCCGAAATGTCTTTTATACCAATTACATATTGCTTCTCTCAATTTATATATACCTTTGGTTACAGAATATCTATAATTTTTTGGATTTTTAGATGCTTCAATCAATTTATCTACAATAGGCTTGGGAGTAGGGATATCTGGATTTCCCATTCCGAGATCGATAATATCCTCCCCAGCTCTTCTTGCTTTTTTTGTAAGTTCATTAATCATTGCAAATAAGTATGGAGGTAACCTATCTATTCTTGGAAATCTATTCATAGCACATCTTCCTTTGTTTCAAGGACTACCATAACATGAAAGATAAATCAATAATCTGATTTCAAATTGACATAAATTTTTTTTAGGCATAAATTGTATTTATGCATGAAAGAAAGATCTTGATCATAGAAGATGAGACAGATTTAGTAGAGCTTTTAAGCTACAATTTAAAAAAGGAGGGTTTTTCTACAATCTCATGCACTGATGGATGGAAAGCGTTAAATATTGTTAGAAAAGAAAAACCTGATCTGATCTTGCTTGACTTGATGTTGCCAGGCTTATCAGGTATAGAAATCTGCAAGATGATAAGAGAGGATAAAAAGATAAAGGATATCCCTATTATAATGGTAACAGCAAAAACAACAGAAACAGATAAGGTAGTAGGGTTAGAGATAGGAGCTGATGATTATGTAACAAAACCTTTTAGCATCAGGGAGCTTATAGCAAGAATAAAAGCTGTATTAAGAAGAAGTAAAAATAAAATAGAAAAAGGGGATGATAAGGAGGAATTGTTAATAAAGGATGGACTTGAAATAGCCCTTTCCTCTTGTGAAGTAAAATTAAACAATAAAGATATATCACTTACACCGACAGAATTCAAAATTCTCGCCTTTTTAGCCAAAAATAGGGGCAGGGTATTTACAAGGGATCAACTCCTTGATTCTGTCTGGGGAAAAGATACCTATGTAGAACCTAAAACAGTAGATGTCCATATTCGTCGTCTAAGAGCAAAGATTGGCTCTAAGTTTATCATTACTGTAAGGGGCATTGGATATAAGTTTCCTGCCTAATTTCTTAATCTTCTTTTAACCATTTTGTAACCTCACTGTAACCTTTAATTATTATATTATATCCAAAAATTTTTTGGAGGTTTGCTGATGAAAATATTAAAATTAAAATGGCTCTTTATTTTATCGGTGCTTTTTGCTCTTTATAGCTCAGCATTTGCAAAAACGATTGTAATTAAAGGATCAACGACTATACTCCCTATTGTTCAGCGCGCCGCAGAAGAATATATGCATATTCATCCTGATCTGAATATATCAGTTTCAGGTGGTGGCTCTGGGCAAGGGATAAAGGCTCTTTTAGATAAGACAACAGATATTGCATCTTCATCTCGATTTGTAAAACAAAATGAAATAAAATTAGCATATAAAAAAGGTATTCTTTTGGTTCCTCACTGGATTGCTATTGATGCAGTTGTTCCTATTGTTAATCCTATAAATCCTGTTGATTCTTTAACATTAGATCAACTTAAAGCAATATATATAGGAAAGATCAAAAATTGGAAAGAACTTGGATGGAAAGATAAAAGGATTGTTATAATATCAAGGGATAGCAGCTCAGGAACCTATGAGGTATGGCATAAAAAAGTGCTTAAAGGTGCAAGAGTGACGCCATCTGCCTTGCTTCAAGCTTCAAATGGTACAGTTGTACAGGCGGTTTCTAAAAACAAGTATGCAATAGGGTATATTGGCTTTGGTTATTTAAATAAAAGTGTGAAAGGACTAAAAGTGAATGGGAAAGAAGCAAGTATAGTCAATGTAAGAATAGGTCTTTATCCCATATCAAGAGAACTATTCCTCTTTACTAATGGATGGCCTAAAGGTGATGTAAAAAGCTTTATCCACTTTTTAATTACACCTTCTGGCCAAAAGATTGTTGAGGAAGAAAAATATATACCATTATATTAAGCTTGTTAGGCAGCGTTTTATAACTACTTTTAAAGTAGATATAAAACCTGTCCTTTATATACTTTACCTGTACAGAAGATGGTTGAGATAGAAAAATATACTTTTCTAATTAGTCCGCAAAAAAATAGAGTGCAAACTAATTAAGGAGCGATAAATCTATATGTTTAACCTTAAGAGAAATATTAAAGAAAAATTCTGGAAATGGATTTTTTTCTTTTTAGCATTTATATCAGTAACAATATTAGCTTTGATCTCGCTTTTTCTCTTTTTAGAAGCTTTTCCTATCTTTAAAAGTGTAGGATTTTTTGAATTTCTTTTTGGAAAATTTTGGTATCCTACTTATGATCCACCTGCCTTCGGCATTTTACCAATGATAGTTGCATCAATCTCGGTAACTATCCTCTCTTCTATTTTTGCTATTCCCTTTGGGCTTTTGACCGCAATATATATTTCTGAAGTTGCACAAAAAAGGATAAAAGAGATTATAAAACCAATAATTGAACTTTCAGCAAGCATCCCTTCTGTAGTGATTGGCTTTTTTGGAATGGTTGTTGTCGCACCATGGTTGCAAGCTAAATTTGATATTCCAACAGGACTTAATATCTTTAATGCATCATTAATGTTGGCAGTTATGGCTATTCCAACAATCTGCTCGATCTCCGAGGATGCATTAAACGCTGTCCCTTTTGAATACAGAGAAGCATCATTTGCTTTAGGCTCAACAAAATGGGAAACCATCTGGCATGTTATTGTTCCCGCTGCCTTACCAGGGATTACCATTGCCTCAATATTAGGGATAGGTAGGGTTATGGGGGAAACAATGGTAGTTCTTATGGTTACAGGGGGGGCAGCTATGATACCTCATTCAATATTTGACCCCGCACGTCCACTTCCTGCATCTATTGCAGCAGAGATGGGAGAAGCCCCTTTTAGAAGCCTTCATTATCATGCTCTTTTTGGTTGTGGACTTGTTCTATTTTTTATGACCCTTTTCTTTAATATTTTAGCTGAGTTTATAAGAAATAGGTTTAGAACAAAAGGGGCTGGCACCTTATGAAAAAAAGAAAGATTATCTCAAAATTTGGAACCTTCATCTTAAGATTATCTGCATTTTTAGTAATTGGCGCTATTGGGATTATTATTTACTTTATCATATATCATGGAATTTCTGTTATCTCTTGGGAATTTTTAACCTCAATGCCAGTAGATAGCATGACAAAAGGAGGAATCTTTCCTGCAATAGTTGGAACATTTTATCTATCGTTCGGTGCTATTATTGTTGCTTTCCCATTAGGAGTAGCTGCAGGAATTTATATGAGTGAATATGCAAAAGAGGGAATTATTTTAAGGATAATCCGCATTGGAATAAACAATTTAGCTGGGGTTCCTTCAGTTGTCTTTGGGCTTTTTGGGCTCGCTCTTTTTGTTGTATATTTTAAATTTGGATCTTCTATCCTATCTGGTTCTCTAACTTTAGGCTTTTTAATCCTTCCTACAATAATTGCTGCATCTGAAGAGGCGTTAAAATCAGTGCCACCAACATTTAGAGAAGCATCTCTTGCTCTTGGGGTTTCTAAAATCTCAACCATCCTAAAGGTTGTTTTGCCATCAGCTCTTCCTGGTATATTAACAGGCTCTATTCTTGGGATAGCAAGGGCAGCAGGAGAGACAGCACCTATTATGTTTACTGCTGCTGCTTTTTACACTGCTAAACTTCCTTCTTCTATATTTGATGAGGTAATGGCTTTGCCATATCATATATATGTGCTTGCAACAGCTGGAACAAATATTGAGAAGACCCGTCCAATTCAATATGGAACAGCTCTAATTCTTCTTATTCTAATTCTTTGTATAAATATGGTTGCTATACTAATTCGCTTTCATATCAGGAGAAAAAGAAAATGGTAAATCCAATTATCAAACTTGAAAATCTGAATTTTTACTATGGAGTTGTAAAGGCTCTTTCTAATATTACCATGAATTTTAATAGAAATTGTGTTACTGCCATTATTGGACCATCAGGATGTGGAAAATCAACTTTGCTTAGACTTCTTAATCGGATGAATGATTTGATAGATAACACAAGGGTTGAAGGAAAGGTAGAGATAGATGGAAAAGATATCTATTCTAATAATGTTGATCCTGTTGAGGTAAGGAAAAAGGTTGGTATGGTTTTTCAAAAGCCAAATCCTTTCCCAAAATCCATATATAAAAATATTGCTTTTGGACCAAAAATAAATCGTTTAGCAAGAGGAAGCAAATTAGATGATCTTGTAGAGGAAAGCTTAAAAGCAGCAGCCCTATGGGATGAAGTAAAGGATATTTTGCACCACTCTGCGATGGAGCTCTCAGGAGGTCAGCAGCAAAGGCTTTGCATAGCAAGGGCACTTGCAATGAAACCAGAGATATTGTTGATGGATGAACCAACCAGTGCACTTGACCCGATCTCAACCGCCCGAATTGAAGATCTGATAGAAGATTTAAAAGAAAAATATAGTATAATCATTGTAACACATAATATGCAGCAGGCAGCAAGAATTTCCGACTTTACAGCCTTTTTATACCTTGGGCAACTTATAGAATATGATAAAACCGAAAAGATCTTTACCAATCCCAGCAATAAAAAGACCGAGGATTATATCACAGGGAGGTTTGGATAAATGGATAAAAACCCAATAAGAAGCCATTATGATGATAAACTAAATCATATAAAAGAACAACTTGTCTATATGGCTGGCTTGGTAGAGAAAAGCGTTGAAGATGCAGTAAAATCCCTTATCACATCTGATTCTGATTTGGCAAAGAAGGTTATTGAAGGGGACGACGAGATTGATTTACTTGAGTTAAAGATAGAAGATGAATCTATCAAACTTCTTGCTTTAAGGCAGCCTGCTGCAAGGGATTTGCGTTTTATTACAACAGCAATAAAGATAAATGCTCATCTGGAACGGATTGCTGATATGGCAGGAAATATTGCAGAAAGGGCTATAAAACTTTCAACTCAACCACCTATAAAACCATATATAGATATTCCTCATATGGCAAGGATCACACAATGGATGATAAAAACATCTCTTGATGCCTTTATAAATGAAGACCCCGCCCTTGCTGAAAAGGTCAGAAATGAGGATCAGAAAATAGATAAACTTAATGAACAGGTTTTCAGAGAACTTATCACATTTATGATGGAAGATCCTAAAACGATTACTCGTGCAATCTATATTATGGGAATATCAAAAAACCTTGAAAGAATAGCTGATCATGCAGAAACAATCGCAGAAATGGTAGTCTATATGGTCACTGGGAAAAGTGTAAGACATCAGAGAGAAAAATAGATAAAAAAATGCGTAGAATATTTTTTATAACTATTATATCTATATTCATCTTTTTTGTTTTATTTTCCATTTCTTTTCTATCTAATATAAAACAAAAAAAAGAAGAGTTTATCACTAAATATTTAGCTGAAAAATTACGCTTTTCCCTTGAATTTATTCCTTCCATGAATAATATTTCTGGCATTAATCAATTTGCAAAAAGATTAAGCAAGGCTGTTGGTGGTAGAATAACTATTATTGATAATAATGGAAGGATAATAGCAGATTCTTATAATTATGGATATGATAAAGATATTATCATAACCGCACCTGAGATTAAATTGGCAGCTGAAAATAAGATGGGCTGGGCAAAGGTGATTAGAAAAGCTAATAAAAAGGGTAAAACTTTATGCATGGCATATCTTATTAAAAAAAGAGGAAAGGTTTATGGTTTTATAAGATGTTGTCTGCCAATAAATAAGCTTAAAATTATTATCCCTTCTCTTAAAGAGTTGTTCATAAAGAATTTATTATTCTCTTTAATCCCAACCTTAATAGTAACCTTATTACTCTTAAAATTCTTTGGCATCTCTATAAAGGGTATAAAAAAAGAGCTAAATGGTATATCTAATGAGTTTCAAATCGCAATATCTAATCAGGATTTAGCAAAGGATTTGCATTATCTCTTTTCAGAGATAAAAAAAAGGTATAAAAGCCTTTTAAATGAAAAAGAAGAAACAAAAAAATTGTTTAATAGTATGCCAGATGGAATTATTATTCTTGATAGGCATGGGAAAATTGAGGATCTTAACATCAAAGCCAAGATTATTTTAGGCAAAGAAAAGAAAGATCTTAAAGGAAAGAGTCTTCTTACTGCTTTCAGAATTGTTGAGCTTAAAACTCTGTGTGATAAATTCAAAGAAAACAAAGAACCTAAAAAAACAGAGATCAAAATTAAAGAGGAAAATAAATATTATGAGATTTCACTGCTCCCCATAAAAGAAGATAAGGTTCTTTTGATTTTTCGTGATATAACAAATATCAAAAAGGTGGCAAGAATAAAGAGTGATTTTGTTGCAAATGTTTCACATGAGTTAAAAACTCCTCTTGCTGCTATTTTAGGTTTTGTTGAAACATTGAAAAAAGAAGAGGAAAATGAAACCCATTTAAGGTTTTTAGAGATCATGGGAAGACAGGCCAGCAGGTTAAACAGGATTGTTGAGGATCTTTTAACACTCTCTAAAATAGAATTAAAGGAAACAAGGTTTAAATCAGAAAAAATTATCTTAAAAGATATTATCAGAAATCTCTTTTCCCTTTTTGATGAAAAGGCAAAAGGAAAAAAGATTAAACTTTTATCCTTTATACCTGATGATTTAAATCCCATAAAAGGGGATGCTTACTGGACAGAGCAACTCTTTATCAACCTTATTGATAATGCGATCAAATTTAACAAAGAAGATGGAAAAGTTATCATCATAGCTAAAAATATCAATAAAGATTTAGTTGAAGTTAAAGTAGAAGATACAGGAATAGGCATTCCAGCTGAGCATATCCCAAGGTTGGGAGAAAGATTTTACAGAGTGGATAAGGATAGAAGCCGAAAAGAAGGGGGCACAGGTTTAGGACTTGCTATTTCAAAACATATCGTAGAAAGGCAAAATGGGAAGATGAGCATATCAAGTGAAATAGGGAAAGGAACAACGGTTACACTTTTACTGCCCTCTTAATTTAAACCTCTGTATCTTTCCTGTTGAAGTTTTTGGGAGTTCCTTTACAAATTCTACCCATCTTGGATATTTATAAGGCGCTATACTTTTTTTAACAAACATTTGAATTTCTTTTGCAAGTTCCTCTGAGGGCTGGAATCCTTTTTTTAGTACAACAAAAGCTTTTGGTTTTATTAAGTTATGTTCATCCTTTTTTGCTACAACAGCAGATTCAAGTACAGCAGGATGTGATGCTAAGGTATCTTCTATTTCTATTGGAGAGACCCATATCCCTCCAACTTTAAGCATATCATCTCCCCTGCCACAATAATAATAGTATCCATCCTTATCACGATAATATTTATCTCCTGTATTAAACCATTCCCCTAACATAGATTTTTTTGTTTTTTCATGATGACGCCAGTAGAAAGCAGCAATTGATTC
>JAFDIG010000105.1 GCA_019308145.1 Deltaproteobacteria bacterium
AACCTTTTTTTGCTCATAATAGGAGCTTTATTGGAACAGATACCTGCTATGTTAATCATTGTTCCTATTCTCTCACCAATGGCTCAAAAACTTGGAATCAACCCTATTCATTTTGGAATTATAGTGGTTTTTAATTTAATGATAGGAATGATCACTCCTCCAATGGGTATGGCTCTCTATATTATGAAAGCTATCTCTGATGTGCCTATGAAGGATATTATAATTTCATCTATGAAATTTTTTTGGGTTTTACTTTTTGCATTATTACTGATCACTTTTATTCCGATTTTATCCACCTTCATCCCTTCAAAATTAGGTTTAAGTATGTTTTAAGAGAAAAGATGTTAACAATATTAGATTGGATATTAAATAAATTATATAAAATAGAGTTATTCCTT
The DNA here is from genome assembly GCA_019308145.1 of Deltaproteobacteria bacterium. Lineage (GTDB taxonomy): Bacteria > Desulfobacterota > JAFDIG01 > JAFDIG01 > JAFDIG01 > JAFDIG01. Next base: position 399 of record JAFDIG010000105.1, read on the forward strand.
GCAACTACTATTACTCTTGGCATTATTATTATAAATAGTTTAAACCTTCTCTCTCGTTGGTTTTTTAAAAACCCTTTTAGCTGGATTTTAGAGATATCTCTTATACTCTTTGTTTATTCTGTTTTGCTTTGCGTTCCTGTCCTGTATAAAAAAAATGGTTTTATAAAAATGAATCTTATTGAATCTTTTATAGGAAAAAAAGGAGAAAAAATTCTAAATATTATTATCGAAATCATTATTTTGCTATTTTTAGTTTATCTACTCTATTTCTCATTCTTTCTAAGCATTGAACAGCTTGATCTATTATCAAGAGGGCTTGGTATTCCAAGATTCTATATAACAATACCAGTTGTAATCTCTTCCTTTTTAACTATTCCCATCTCTATATCAAGAGTTTTACATATTTTAAGAGATTTTTAAGTCGTTACTCTTATCGTAGATTATTATATAAAAAACAGTTATGAAGCATACAGATACAATTAAAGCATCGCCTAAAAAACAATAATCTCTTATTAAAAAGGAAAGACTCAAACAAACATATTTGAGCTATTAAACTAAATCAATAACTGGCAGTGTCAAACCAGCTTGTGGCATGATAACCGCTTTGTAATCCTTCCCATGTTTTTTCTCAATATATTTAAGGGTATGATCTAAATCAGGTTGGTAATTAAAAAATAGGGTTTCTGTCTCTCCTTTAGACAAATTAGAAATCAAGATAACCTCTTTATCTTTAACTACTCTTGCAATAGCATAAGCTTTATGCCCACCAAGTTTAAATAAGCTTTATGCCCACCAAGTTTAAAGCCTGCTTTAAGACGAGAAAAAATATCAGAAATATTATTTGCTTCTTTTATCCATTCTTCAAAAGTAGGTTCTCCAAAACCCTCTTGACATTCTGCCAACAGAACAATAGTACCTCCATTCTCAGTAGCCTCTGAGGCATTCTCTAATGCTTTTTGAGCTTGATAAACATTTATATCTTTTGGATATCCTCCTGCACTTGCAAAAACAACAGGATATCTTTTATCTAACTTACAAAAATATAAATCACCACACGTTTTAATTCCTTCAAACCATGCCTTTTCCATATCTCCACTCACAACTTGAACTATCTCTTTTTTACTATTTGTAATTACATTGAGTATGAATGTTAGCCCAACCTTTTTAGCTGCCTCCATCATTTCTTTATGAACAGGGTTATTTTCAATTACACCTGATTTAACATTAGGTGCAACCATCTGTGAATGGTTTTTCATAATGGTTTCACGACCAGATATTCCAGGTAAAACCGATTTTCGTCCACCTGAAAAACCAGCAAAATAATGTAAACTAATCATCCCTGTTCCAATAATTATATCAGCCTCTACAGCTTTTTTGTTTACAAATAGAGGAGTACCACCACTCAATGTTCCTAAATTTACCAAATTGTTGTCACAATCATGATTTGAAAAATGATACTTGCTTACCAATTCTTCTGAAAAAAGCTCTCTGTTTTCAGCATCAGTATGATGACGATGAATTCCTGTTGCTACAATAAATTCTATGTTTTCAGGATTAACATCTTTAAGCTCCTCTATAAGGGGAGGCAAAATCCATTTATATGGAACAGGACGAGTTATATCATTAACTATAATAACTATTTTAGGCGAGTTAAACTTTGCAATTATCTCCTTAAGAGTTGGCGAGCCAATAGGACGTTTAAGAGAATTTTCTACCTCCTTTATAGGATCTTTTACACCAGATTTTTCATTGGGGTTAATAATTTTAGCTACGTTCTTATCTGAAATATCCAAAATTTTTACTTCTTTTCCATAAGACATTTCTATAAACATTTTTTAATCTTTCTTTTGAATTTATTAAATAAAATGGCCTGTAGGTAAAGGAACCAACAAAAATTTATGAAAAGCTATCCAAAAAGCAATAAGCACCAAAATATAAATGAGGATAGTAGAAACTACTTTTTTAATCGTAAGCCTTTGAAGATCAAGCAAAAAAGTTAGTGATGACAAAAAGATAACACCTGATGTAATAAATCCTAAAACATTTATAAGGGCTATCCATACAAAAACAATAATAATAGAAATAACGATATATTTTAAATTATCTTTTGGTAATTTTCCTTTTGGCATACTTTTCTTAAAAAAACTCTGAACAAACATAACTGCAGAAAGTATAATTAACATGATAAGGATTAGTCTTGGGAAGATATAACATTTATATTGCAACTCTTTTGTTTGGGTCCAGAAAACAATGGCAACTAAAATAAGAATAATGGCAAAAATCCTATCAGCCTTCAACTTCATCCCCCTTGACTTTCCATTCTTTTGCTAATTTTTTAGCAAATAAAGGCCAAGAAAGTGAAAGTAGTGACAAAATAATCAAGATCCACGATATAGGAGACTTAAAAAAGATCATCCATTTATTGGGTAACATTTCACCTATTAAAAGCGCTTGTACAAAGCCTGCTTCGCCAATAGGGCCTAAAATTAAACCTAATGTTATCGGACCAGGATGAAAACCTAACCGTTTCAAAATATAACCTAATACTCCCAAAGTAAGCATGATATAAACATCTGTAATATTATTACGAATAGAATATGAACCAATTATAGTCAAAAAAATTATAAGTGGAGCAAGAAAACGCACTGGAAGACGAACAACTGTTTTATGTAAGACTTTACCTGCAATAACGCCGACAGGAAGCATAAATATGGTTGCAAAAAATAGAGAAATGATAAAAGTATAAATTACATGAGAGTGAGTGGTAAAAAGTTCTGGCCCAGGCCTTAAACCTTGAAGTAATAGGACACCATAAAGTACGGCATCTGGAGGAGCCCCAGGAATACCTAAAGTTACAAGAGGGATCATACCCCCACCAACCACAGCATTATTAGAAGATTCTGTGGCAATAATTCCATCAATGATACCTGTTCCAAATTTTTCTGGTTCTTTTGAAACTCTTACCGCTTCATTATAAGCTACAAGATTAGCAATACTGCCACCAGCTCCAGGAAGAATTCCAACTATTGTTCCTAAGATTGATGATCTTAATAGATTTCCTTGCTTTTTCATAACATCTTTAAAGGTTTGCAAGAAAATTCCCTTTTTTCTTTTAGCCTCTGTTAGATGAAACTTTTTTCCTCTCTGTCCGATCATTGTTAAGGCTTCTGGAATACAAAAAAAGCCTATTAAAGCAACAATTAATTCAATTCCTCCTTGGAGCTGAGAAAATCCTGCTGTAAATCGAACATCACCTCCAATAGGTGCAATTCCTATAGTGCTTATCAAAAGGCCAATCGCCCCTCCAATAAACCCTTTAATAATGTTTTTAGATGCTAAAGAGGAAATGATAGTGATCCCAAAAACTGCCATCCAGAAATACTCAGGAGGACCAAATTTGAGGGCAACTTTTGCCAAAGGGGGAGCAAGAAAAAGTAAAAAAAGTACTCCTATTATACCGCCATAAACCGAGGCAAAAGTGGCTATAAGAACTGCTCTATCTCCCTCCCCCCTCTTTGCCATAGGATAGCCATCAAATGTAGTTCCTATAGACGAGGGGGTGCCAGGCGTATTTACAAGAATAGCAGAAAAAGAACCTCCATATATAGAAGACATATAAATCGCACCAAGGACAATTAAGCCTTCTGTAGGTTCCATCGTAAAAGTGAAAGGGACAAGGAGAGCGACCGCCATAGTAGCGGTCAACCCTGGCAATGCCCCTGTCAACAGACCACCAAATAGTCCAGCAATGATCATCAAAAATATTTTTACAGTAAAGATATGGTGTAAAGCACCTGAAAGAGCTTCTATCACGTTCTCTTTCTCCTACTTTTTCAACAACCCTAATTCCTTTAAAAGATTCCTATAATAGACTGTCAATTTATCAACCAATTTTTTAGACTCTGCCTCACCATAATACTCCATAATAAAGCCTAAATCTTCCATCTTTTTTATCACAGTAGGATCATGATTCACTTTTTCAAATGCTTTTTCAAGAACTTTTCTAACATTCTCTGGGGTACCAGGAGGAACTGCTGCACCTCTGTAAGCACCTTCAACATAATTATAACCTAATTCCTTGAAAGTAGGTACATCAGGAAGAGCCTTTGCCCTTTTCTCAGCAGCGACAGCCAGAGCTCTCATCTTATCAGGGTATCTTGCAGCCATGGATGTATAAGTCATCAAAGCCTTTACGTGGCCTCCAAATAAAGCAGGGACAGCAGCACCTGAGCCTGTAAATGAAATATAATTGAGTTTAAGATTAGCAACTTTTGAGAATTCTACAGTCCCTAAGCTATTAGCAGATGGTTGGCCACTTCCTCCCACGGGCAGATTGGGATGCTTTTTAGCATACTCAACAAAGTCTTTTAATGTTTTGATTTCACTATCTTTTTTAACCGCTAAAACATTTGGTGTAAATTCAAAGATATAAACATTATGTATCTGTTCTGTCTTATACCCCGCATTCTTTCTTGTTAAAGGCTGTACAATAATATGAGGTAAGTTCGTCCCAAATATTGTATATCCATCGGGTTTAGTTCGAGTTAACTCAGACCAACCAACAGCTCCGCCACCACCTTTCTTGTATACCATTATAATGGGCACTCCTAAAACTTTTTCAAGAGGCTTTTGTTGAATTCTTGCTGTAATATCAGATTCACCTCCAGGGTTAAAACAGATAACATAAGTGATCGCTTTTTCAGGGTATTTCGCTAAAGCTATACCTGAAACAGTAGCGATACAAAAAATAGTTAATGATAAGAGTAGAAAAAATTTCTTCATTTTTGCCTCCTTTCTGTTTAGTCCATTACATTAAAGAAATAGTTTTAACACCTCCTTTTTTGATAACTATTTATAATTCTAAACGAATTGTTATTGTAATAAATAAAAAATTCTCTTTTATCAAAAAGTGTTTCATATAAACTTAATGAAAAAAGTTGGATTTGATATATCACACTATTAAAAGAATCTCAATAATTTTTTTTTTTAAATTTCTCAATTCAATAGAACTCCCTTAAAAAATTCCAAATGATACAGAAAGACATTAAAAAAATATAAAATTCAATTTAAAATAAATAAATTTTTATGATAATTTTTGTCCAATTTTTGATTGAAATTTTGATTGAAATTTTGTATATTTTATAAAAAAATTACAATAAACAACAAATTTTCTTCTTTTTTTAGGTTTTAGTTTTTTATCTTCTCCTTTTTCTTTACAAAATAACTTTAATTTGTTAAATTTTCTTAAAAAATTATTCTTAATGTTAGATTTATTTTTATTATAACACCCTTTATTAGGAGAATTTATGAAGCGATACATATTACTATTATTAATAATACCTTTTCTTATTATCAGCTGTGGGAAAAAGGATAAAGAAAAAAAAGAAATAGCAAAAAGGATTCCTAATCATCCTCCCTCAGTTGTCTGGGTAAGGATAAAACCTAATGTCCTTTATCCGTCAAGCGATATAAAAGCAGAAGTAAAGGCTCAAGATCCAGATGGCGATAAAGTCTCCTTATCATATCGCTGGTTTATTAATAACGAGCTATTAAATGATAAAAAAGATAACCACCCTGGTATCTTACCTTTGAATGAAGGGGATGTAATAAAAGTAGTGGTTACACCTTTTGATGGTAGAAAAAAAGGCAAACCTATAGCAGCAACAAAAAGTGTTCCAAAACGAACACCTGTTGTAACATCTATTATAATTACACCAAAAAATCCTACTGTTAAAAATAGACTTATAGCAAAGGTAGCTGTTGCTATTTTTGATGGAAAAAAGATAACAACATACCATTATCAATGGTACAAAAACGATGAACCAATACCAGGAGCTGACAAGGTTTACCTTGATCCTCTCTACTTTAAGAAGGGGGATAAGATATCAGTTAAAGTAACACCAGAAAATGAAGATGGTGTAATGGGAATAAGTGGAAAAACAAAACCTGTTACTATCCAAAACAGTCCACCCGTTATTACGAGCAAACCAAAATTTATTGAATCAAAAAATGAAGAAGGTATTTATCTTTATCAAGTAAAGGCAAAAGATCCAGATAATGATAAACTTATGATATCTCTTAAAGGTGATTTACCAAAAGGTATCTCCATTGATAAAAATGGGCTCATAAAATGGGATACAAAAAAAAGCGATCCTAAAAAAAAATATAAAATTATAATCAGAGTGGATGATGGAGATGGTGGGATTTGTGAGCAGAGCTTTAGCCTTGTTCCTCCTAAGGTGAAAAAGTTTATAAAAAAGAGTTTTTAATATACAAGGAATCTTAAAAAGCAAAAATGAGCACAAAAGGTAAGATATTGATCATAGATGATGAAGAAAGTATGAGGGATATGGTATCAAAAATCCTACGCCGTGAGAATTTTTATACAAAAGGATGTGAAAATGGATTGGAAGCTATTAAGCTACTTGAAAAAGAAGAGTTTGATGCGATTTTATGTGATGTAAGGATGAGTAAAATGGATGGAATAGAATTTCTTAAGGAGGCAAAAAAGAGAGATTACGATGCTATAATTATCATGATGTCTGCTTATGGTAGCATAGATTCTGCTGTTAAAGCCATGAAACTTGGGGCATATGATTATATATCAAAACCGTTTAAGCCAGATGAGATACTCCTTACCTTGGAAAAAGGTCTTGAACACAAAAAACTTAAAAAAGAAAATATTGAATTAAAAGAGAGATTAAAAGGTGGTTACATCTTTGAAAATATAGTAGGTAAAAGTCAAAAGATTATTTCCCTTTTTAAAACTATCGATAGGGTGGCTAAATATGATTCTACTGTGTTAATCGTTGGTGAATCAGGTACTGGAAAAGAATTAGTTGCCAAAGCTATCCACAATAAAAGCGAGAGGAAAAAGGGGCCTTTTATTGCGGTCAATTGCGGTGCTATCCCCCATGACTTGCTTGAAAGTGAGCTTTTTGGTCATATGGCAGGTGCATTTACTGATGCAAAAAAGGATAAAGCAGGCCTATTTGAAGAGGCAGAACATGGAACCCTTTTCCTTGATGAAATTGGTGAGCTTCCTTCTCCACTCCAGGTAAAATTACTTAGGGTCTTGCAAGATGGTGAGGTCAGAAGGATAGGTGAAAACATCTCACGTAAAGTTTCAGTAAGGGTAATAGCTGCCACTGCAAGAGATCTTGCAAAGGAAGTGGCTCAGAATAAATTTAGAAGTGATCTTTTTTATCGTTTAAATGTTCTTCCTATCTGTATACCGCCTTTAAGGGAAAGAAAAGAAGATATACCTTTATTGATTGACCATTTTATTCAGAAGATTAATCAAAGATTAAATCTAAAAATAAATGGTATAGAAAAGGAGACATTAAAATATCTCATTGAATATGAATGGCCAGGCAATATAAGAGAGCTTGAAAACTGTATTGAAAGAATGATGATAATGACAGATAATAAGTGGCTTTCAACTTCTGATATCCCACAGGAAATAATGTTAAAGATAAAACCATCAAAACAACTCATACCAGATGAAGTCATCTCCATAAAAAAGGCAAGCAAAATGATAGAAGAAGAGCTAATAAAAAAAGCCCTTAAAAAAACAGGAAACAACCATTCTCAAGCTGCGAGATTATTAGAGATAAGTTATAAAAGTTTGCTTACCAAAATAAAGGAGTATGGAATAGAATAAAAAATCTTTTCTTTTATTTTTAGAATGGTGTAGTCAGTTAAAGGTAATTAGTCGGTTTTCAATATGGATTATCTAAAACCTTTCCTAACCTAAAAATCTCTGGTCCAAGGGAATATGTTTCTCTTTCCTTATGTTGCGTAACAAAGCCTTCTTCTTTTAAATTTTGTAAAATTCTAAAAGCAGTTGATTTAGAAAGCTTAACACTTTTGGCAATCTCATCAAGTGTTCTTTCCTTTTTATCATAAGAAAAT
>JAFDIG010000106.1 GCA_019308145.1 Deltaproteobacteria bacterium
AAATATAGAGGAGGATTTGGTAGAAGCAATACATTTGTTGTCATGGCAAACCGTTTTTATGCTCAGTACTGTGGACCTGATAAAATATCCTTTGTTTATGGTTTCCCAGGAGAAAGGCATAGAAGATTAGGTGAGATCATGTTTGGCTATAGACCTGTTTATCCTGTATATTCCCTGAAATTTGAACAAAAAAGTTTACCATCTTCTTTTCTCACCGATTTTAGATACTCAGTCATTGAATCTAAAGAAATACCACAAGAAGTGGATCAACTATGGGAAAAAATAAAAGATGATTTTTCTCTATCTGTTATAAGGAATAAATCATATCTAATTCATCGTTACAAAAACCATCCTGAAGTTGAATATAGATTTTTTGCATTAAGGAAGAGAATAAAAAAGGATTTAGTTGGCTGGGTAGTAACCCGTTTGATAGATAAAACCATATATATAATGGATTTAGGAGTTGAACTCTCTCATCTTTCTTCTCTAAAAAAATTATTTAAGCTTTTTTTAAAAAAGGATATAAATAACATTATTGCATGGCTTCCAGAAAATTCTCCTTATGCCCTCTTCTTTGAAAATGAGGTAGGCTTTATTGGGAAAAAAGAAGAGTTTTTTCTTGAATGCATCCCTTATGAGGATGATTTAACCATGGAAGAGATACGTAAAGGATTCTTCTATACCTTAGGAGATTATGATGTATACTGAAAAAGATATAATGGTTTATAAAGATAGCCAACCATGGGGAGAAAGAGTGCTTGTTTTTTCTCCTCATCCAGATGATGAAACATTGGGTGTGGGAGGTATTATTTCAGGCCATAGAGAACATGATGACCCGGTAAAGGTTGTGGTTTTGACAGATGGATCTAAAGGTGGGGATAAAGAAGAAAGAAAAAAAGAGGCATATGAAGCAATGGCTATTCTCGGAGTAAAAGATATAGAGTTCCTTAATATCCCGGATAGAGAACTTTCTCTTGAAGATAAAATAATTGAGATAGTTGATAAGATCGTTCAAGATTACAAACCTACCCTTATCTACACTCCATCACCAACAGAAGGACATCCAGATCACAAGGCATCTGCTCATATAATATGGGAAGGAGCAAATAGATTTAATTGGAATATAAAACTTGCATTTTATGAGGTTGGAGTTTCAATCAAACCTAATACGCTTGTAGATATAACGCCATGGATAAAAAAGAAGGAGATGGCTATTAATGCTTATAAAAGCCAGATGAAACAAAATCCCCTCGGAGAAAAAATCCTTGGCTTAAATAGATTTAGAAGCCTAACCCTTCCCCCACCATCTCAATATGCGGAAGCCCTTTGGGTTCTTTTGCCTCATGAGATAAAAAGTAACACATTTTCCTCGCTCTAAGCCCCTTGTTTCTGTTATCATTAGAACAAAGAATCGGCCTAATCTATTGTATGAAGCTCTTAAAAGCTTAACTATGCAAACTTATAAAAATTTTGAAGCTGTTGTTGTAAATGATGGTGGTGAGGATATATCTAAAATTCTTGATGAAATGAGAAGAAATATAATTATAAACGAAGTTGTGCATACAAAATCTAAAGGGAGAGGGGCTGCGTTAAATAATGGTATTAAAGCTGCTAAAGGCGAACTTATCGCTTATTTGGATGACGATGATCTTTACTATCCTGACCATCTCTCAACATTAGTTTCTCTATTAATTAACACAGAATATAGGGTCGCCTATGCTGATGCCTATTCAGGTTTTTATAAGTTTGATGATAAAAAGAAAAGATATGAACTTGACTTTAGGACTTTGCTATTTTCTTCTGATTTTGATAAGGATACATTGCTATTTGAAAATTATATCCCTTTAAACTCTGTTATGCATTATAAATCATGTCTGGAGCATGTTGGAGGATTTGATACCACTCTTGAGATCTTTGAAGATTGGGATTTTCTTATAAAGTTATCACGGGATTATACCTTTTATCATATACCTAAGGTCACTGCTGAATATAGGATTCGTGAAAAGGGTTCAAATATTACTACTTCCCCTTTTGAGCAACAAAGGGTAGCTCATTTTAGAGAGATAATATATAAACGATATGAATCATTACGAAAAGAGGCGGCTTTAAAGGCCTATGATAAAATCTCTAAGCGATATTTTGGTGAAGCAAGAAATAAATATCATCTTCAAGTAAGAATAGATGAACTAACTGAAGCAATAAAAAAGAATATAGAAGAGAAGAAAAAACTTTATAAAGATTTAGATAATCTTTATAGCCAAATGCAAAAGAAAAATGAAGAGATAGTGGAACTTAAGGCTAAGATAGGTCAGCTTGAAACCGATAATATCAATCTTAAAAGAGCAGTTGACGAATACTATAATAGCATTCAAAGGATTTATAACCGTTTGCCAATTAAGATATTAAGAAGATTAAAAAAGGCAATTTTAGCTTTAAAAGGAAGATAAAGAAATGGTAGTAGAATTTGAGCAATATGTTAAAAAAATTATGCCACGTCCCATAAAAGAAAGATTAAAAAAAAGTCCATTTTTTCAAAAAATAATAAACAAAATAAGAAAGAAAGATTTAAGGTTAAATTCAGAAACCTATCAAAAACTTTTAGAACAAGAGGCAAAAGAGTGGTCATCATTTGATAGAGAAAAATTAAAAGATGAATGGTGTAGTCATTTAGAAGTGAGTAAATATATCAATTTCCTTTGTTCAGGTTCTCCTTATGAGGCATGGTGGGATTACTTAAAAAAAGAATATAACCATTTTGAAAAGGCTGCATCCTTAGGTGCTGGTGATCTGACAGTTGAAGAGATATTGCTTGTCAAAGATTTATGTGGTCAGATAGATTGTTTTGATATAGCTGAAGAGGCGATGAAAAAAGGAAAAGAAAACTCAAGGTTTCCAGATAGATTGAACATTCATGTAACTGATTGTAATTTTATTGAGCTTCCTCCTAACCATTATGATTTCATTTTGGTTCATCATGCTTTTCACCATCTTCAAAACCTTGAACATGTTGCTGATGAGATAAAGAAGAGTCTCAAACCTGGTGGGATCTTTGCACTTAACGATTTTATTGGGGAATCATATTTCCAGTGGTCAGATGAGAAGATAAAGCTTGCAAATGAAATTATTAAATCCTTTCCTGATATTGATGGGGATCCAAATTTTAAATCTCCATGTGTAAGGCCATCACTTTCTGAACTTAAAAACTTCTCCCCATTTGAAGCAATACGCTCTCAAGAAATCTTAGATGTACTTAAAAAGAGATTTACTTGTATTAAACAGGTAAAGTATGGGGGATTGCTTTATGTTACTATTCAGGGAAAAGCATCAAAGTTTAAAGACATCCCTGAAATGAATAGTTTTATAAGACTGCTGTGCGTGATAGACAGCCTATGTGAAAAACTTGGTCTTTTGCAAGCATTTACTTTCTCTATTTATAAGAAAGTTTAAATCTTATGAGCAAGGTAGATATTTCAATTGTTATACTTACAAAAAATGGAACACCTTATATAAAAGAAGTGCTTGAAGCTATTTATCAACAGAAAACATCTTTGCGTTTTGAGATAATAGCAGTTGATTCAGGTTCCACCGATGGTACCTTAGATATCCTAAAGAAATTCTCAGTAATTCTTCATCAGATCTCACCAGAAAAATTCAATCATGGTGGCACAAGAAATTTAGGTATCAGTTTATCAAAAGGAAAGTTAATAATTCTCCTTACTCAAGATGCAACACCAGCTGATGAAAATTGGATGGAAAACTTAACCAAAGATTTATGGAATGATCCCATGGTGGCAGGTGTATATGCAAGAAAAATCCCAAGGATTGAGTCAAATCCTATTGAGAGACGAGAGGTCATTCAATTCCCTTTTGAGGGCGGAACGCAAAAACTAATCTTTAGAATATCAGATCATGGATGGGAACATTATAGAAAATATGCACATATATATAGATATTTTTCAAATACCTGCTCTGCAATAAGAAGATCGGTTTGGGAAAAGATACCTTTTAGAGAGGTCAATTTTGCTGAAGACAATCTCTGGGCTCAAGAGGTGTTAGAGGCAGGTTATACTAAAATTTATGAACCTGCTGCTGCGGTATACCATTCTCATGATTATTCCCCCATTGTTTATATGCGTCGTTGCTTTGATCATGCTTGTGGTATGAAGCAACTTTTTGGATATCAGGATACATTTTACTTTTGGCAGATAATCTTAAGAGCAGGAAGATCCTTTTTGGAGGATACTAAATTTATTAAAAAAGATAATAATTTACCTTTAAAAGAGAAAATAGGTTGGATATGCTTTTCCCCTATATATCATATTTTAAAAAATACAGGAACATATCTTGGCGCTCATTATGAGAAAATCCCTAAAAGATGGATAAAAAAATTATCATTGCAGTACAGGTTAATTCGTTCAAGCTGAAAAATGAAGTGCAAACTATAATGATAACATATAAAAATACTACCCTACGGTGAATAAAAAATAATTAAAATTATAAAAAATAGAGAATTTTCCTTTTATTTTAGTGAGACGGGGTCAGCTCAAACGTAATTAATTCATTTTTCTTATATGGAGTAATTAATATAAAAGAAGAGAAAAAGTAATGAATATAATGCATATTGTACAGGGTTTCCCTCCAAAAGCTTATGGCGGAACAGAAATGGTTGCATATAACTTGGCTCTTTACCAAGTAAAAAGACACAATGTATCTGTTTTTACTCGTATAGAGGATTTCTCTAAGGAAAACGATATGATAGAGGAATATAACATAGGTAATATCCATGTTAAAGGGATGATTAATAATTTCCCACAGAAAAATATATTGAAAAACCAACGACTTATCAATAGAGCGGCTGAGAAATATTTGGAGCAGTTCATTAATGAAAAGAAACCAGATATAGTTATTGTTGAACATACCATCGGGCTTTCAGTAAATCTTTTATCTATTATTCACTCAAAAAATATTCCTATTTTATATATCATAACAGACTGGTGGTTAATCTGTCCAAGGATACAACTCTTTAACAAAAATAATCAGCTTTGCACAGGTCCAGGGATATTAAAATGTGGAAGTTGTTTTTCTCATCCTTTTTCATGGAAAAGGAATAGATTAACTTTGCTTGCCTTTTTCATTTTCAGAAATATTTTGATAAAAAATAGATTAAAACCAGTAAAACGTTTTGTTGTTGGTTCAGAGTATATAAAACAAAGCTATTTAAAAACAGGGATCATTCCTGCTGAAAAAATAGATGTCATTCCTTTTGGGATTGATACCTCCTTTGTAGAATCATTTAAAAGAAAACCTCATAACTCCTTGAGATTTGGCTACATTGGTACAATCCTACCACATAAAGGACTTCATATCCTTATACCAGCCTTTAACCGATTTAAAAGCAAAGATGTAACCCTCTCTTTATATGGAAATGATCGTGTATCTCCTGAATATACCAACTATCTAAAATCTTTGGCAAAGCATCCTAATATAAAATTTATGGGCCCATTTAAAGAGGGTTATCTTTCTGAAGTGCTTTCAAATATCGATGTATTGGTTCTTCCATCCATTGGACATGAATCCTTTGGCTTAGTGATAAGGGAAGCTCATGCAGTTGGAATTCCAGTGATTATTCCTAAATTTGGCGCATTACTTGAGGCAATAGAAGATGGAAAAGGAGGACTCTTTTTTAACATAGGGGATGTGGATGACCTATTTAGCAAGATGAAATCATTAGTAGTAGAACCAAAACTCTTAGATAAAATCTCTTCTTCAATTCCTCGTGTAAAAAGCTTTAAGGAATATGGAGAAGAAATAGATAAGGTCATAGAGACGATTATAAGGGAGTAGAAAATTGTGAACATAGTTGTTTCTGTGATTATTCCTAACTGGAATGGAAAAGAACTTTTAGCTCGTACTCTTGATCGACTTAAAAAACAAAGTTTTAAAGATTTTGAGATTATTGTAGTGGATAATGGTTCAATTGATGGTTCTGTTCAATTCATAAAAGAACATTTTCCAGATGTTAATATCTTAAGCTTAACGGAAAACAAAGGATTCGCCCATGCTTGTAATCTTGGTATTAGATATGCAAAAGGTGAATTTATTGCCCTGTTAAATAATGATGCAGAACCTGATAAAGATTGGCTTTTTTACTTAACAGATGCCTTAAGTAAATATACTGATTATTCATTTTTTGCATCTTTTGTATTGATGTATGATAAACCAGATATAGTGGATAGCGCAGGAGATTGCTTCTCCCCCTTTGGTGTTGCTTTTAAAAGAGGGCATAGGAAAGAAGCAAAAAAATATTACAAAAAAGAAAAGGTTTTTGGGGCAAGCGCTTCTGCTTCGATATATAGAAAAGATTTTTTTAATCATGTTGGTTTTTTTGATGAGGACCTATACTTTCTTTATGAGGATGCGGATATAAGTTTTCGGGCAAACCTTTTTGGACTTAAATGTCTTTTTGTTCCTGAAGCAAAGGTTTTTCATCATATTTCGGCTAGCTCTAAAAAAGGAGAGGGCAAAAAGGTTGCAAATTTCTTTGGCCCAAGGAATATTGAATGGGTATATTTCAAGAATATGCCTATTCTTTTAATTTTTTTAACATTTATACCACATCTTATATTTATATTTGTAGCCTTTTTATTAGCTATAAAAAAGAAAAGAGGAAAGCTATACTTAAAAGGAAAATTCAATTTTTTTTTGAACCTTGGTAAAATAATCAAAAAAAGAAAGCAAGTTTTAAAAAATAAGAGGGTCTCTTGTTGGGATTTGATAAAGATCTTTAAATGGGAGAACTTATTTTATAGATCATTTTAAAAAGGAAGCTATATGATAGATCTTTCAGTAGTGATTGTTCATTACTGTCGCCCTTTATTGTTAAAAGAATGTCTTGAATCACTTTTTAGACAAAAAACAAAATATAATATTGAAGTTATTGTGGTAGATAATGGTTCAAACATTTCAGGTATAAAAGAGATTCTTGATAAATTTCCTGGTATTATACCTATTTTTTTAAAAAAAAATTTAGGTTATGGAGCAGCATGTAACCGTGGGTTTGCAAAAACAAAAGGAGAATTTACTCTTTTCATGAACGAGGATACAGTTATACAATCAAAAGCTTTAGATGAGATGATCGAATTTGCCAGAGCAAAACCTCTTCTTGGAATTGAGGGTCCTAAAATACTAAACCAATCAGGAGAACTTCAATTATCTTATGGACCTTTTCCTACCATTATATCTGCTATATTTGATATATTTAAACCTAAAAATAAGCGTAAATATTATATAAAGGATTATGATAAAGCACATCTTTGTAACTGGGTAACGGGTGCAGCTTTTATGATCAGGAGGAAAACAGCCGAACAGGTAG
This sequence comes from Deltaproteobacteria bacterium, assembly GCA_019308145.1. Classification (GTDB taxonomy): domain Bacteria; phylum Desulfobacterota; class JAFDIG01; order JAFDIG01; family JAFDIG01; genus JAFDIG01. Next base: position 7,373 of record JAFDIG010000106.1, read on the forward strand.
GACTTTTTGACGAAAACTACTTTCTTTATTATGAGGATATTGACCTCTGTTTTAGAACAATAAAAAAAGGGTGGGAAATATGGTATAATCCTAAACCAGCTGTAATTCATAAACACCCTCATAATAGCCGAAATGAAAAGGATTTATATCTTGAAGGAATAATAAGAGAAAGCCATTTGTTTTTCCATAAAAAGCATTATGGATATTTAAATTTTTTGATCTTAAAAACGCTCACTCTTCTTTATTTTTTATTGCTTTCTCTTGTTCCATCTTATCATGAAGAAGGTTTAAAACTTTTTAAAAAGGTGCTAATGATTAGATGACAGAACCATTTGATCCTGAAAAAATCGCGATTGTCCATGACTGGATGACAAGCATGAGAGGTGGGGAGAAATGCCTTGAGCTTTTTTGTGAACTTTTCCCTCAAGCAACACTTTTTTCCCTTTTTCATGCAAAAGGAAAACTTTCGCCAGTAATAGAAAAAATGAAAATAAAATTATCATTTCTCCAAAATATACCAGGAATTACCCATTATTACCGATATCTTTTGCCTCTTTTTCCTATTGCAATAGAAAGCTTAAAACTTCCGCCTGTAAAGGTTATTATATCATCAAGCCATTGTGTAGCAAAAGGGGTAATTCCACCAAAAGGAGCTTTTCATTTATGCTATTGTTTTACTCCTATGAGATATATATGGGATATGTATGAAGTTTATTTCAAAAAAGATCATAACTTCTTTGTTTCTAAGTTCAGCAATCTTTTTGTAAATTATTTGAGAAAATGGGATATTAAAAGTACATCAAGGGTTGACCATTTTGTAGCTATCTCAAGATATGTTGCCGAAAGGATTAAAAGAATCTATAATAGGGATGCTGATGTTATTTATCCACCAGTTAATACAGATTTTTATCAACCAGACTATTCAAAAAAGAGAGAGGATTTCTTTTTTACAGTAGGAGCATTTGCCCCTTATAAAAGAACAGATCTTATAATTAAAGCCTTTAATAGATTGGGGTTTCCTTTAAAGATTATTGGAACAGGTCAAGAAAAAAGAAGACTTAAAAATATGGCTAAACCAAATATAGAATTTCTTGGATGGCAGCCAGATGAAGTTGTAAGAAAATATTATCAACGCTGTCGTGCTTTTGTTTTTGCAGGAGAAG
>JAFDIG010000107.1 GCA_019308145.1 Deltaproteobacteria bacterium
TAAGAGGAGTAATCTCTGGTATGGCTACAGCCCTTTTTGGTAAAGATTGCCAAGCTGAAGAGATCTCTTGTATTGCTAAAGGTGATAATAGATGTGTTTTTGTAGTAAGAAAAAGATGAAAGATTCATATTGGCTTTATTTATAGATGAAGCCCGCTTCTTAACTTTTCTCCTCTATAACCTTTATTTAATTCTTTCCTTTTTAAAATGTCCTGATTTGTCACACCGTAATAATATTATTTATAAAAAAGGTGGGAGGAATTTTTTAACTACATTAACTACCGTTTAAGAAAAGATAGGAGGATAAGAAGGTGAAAAAAAAGATTTTAAGTTTATTAATTGCTGTTTTTGGTATATCCCTTTTAATTTTTTGTTGTGGAGGAGGAGGTGGTGGTGGAATAGATGTTGAAACCCCTGTAGATAATAAACCTTTTAAAGTGCTTGCAAAAAATGTCTTGTTTAAATCTTCTACTGTAGCTGCATCTACATTTTTCCATACAAGTGATGATGATATACCAATAGATCCAACAGTTAAAGTATCAGCTGAAAATGTGGTGATAGATAATGAAGGCAATGCATTAACCTCGGATAACTTGCAAGAGGCTTTGGATGATGAAATAGCAATAGATATAACTAAAGTTCTAAAAGGATCCACATGGGAAGTTAAAAATAAAACACAAGAAGAGGCATATGTTGGCACAAAAGGAGAGATAACTTTCTCAAGCACTGAAAATACTTTTACCCTTAACTTTGGTAGATTTGCAGCTGCTGGTCTAATCCATGAATCAGAGGATGTTTGTTATAATTATCCAGTTGGAGCGATATCTTATGAATTGTTAAATAATAAAGTAATGTATCTTACCTGGATCTCACAATACAGAGGCTATGATGAACAAGCACCATCTGAAGCTGTTATCTTTATTGTTGCACAAGATAAAAATAGTATTGTTATGGTAGGAAGAGGTGGGGCTGGTTCTGTTGGACGGTTAAGAATATCTATTTTAAAAAGGGTATGGAAATAAGTTTAGACAACTTTAAGGCTTAGAAATTGATGTTAGGTTGATTTTATTAAACTATTATTGATAGTTCGCACTGAAAAATAGGATGAAGAGTAATTACTCTATTTTTCGGTGCGGGCTACTTGTAATCTCAAAGGTGATATTTTATCTCAACAAAAATTTACCCTAATCCCAAGCGTTTGGCAACATCCTCATATTCTGGTGCTTCTGCATAGAGTTTTTCGAACTCTTTTTTTGCTAAATTACCTTTACCTTGTTCCTCATATATTAATGCCTTCTCATATCTTAAGGCATAAAGGAGTTCAGCTGGTCTATCCTTTTTCTTACGCAAGGCATTTTTAATTATCTCATTTGCGGCATCAAGAAGTCCAAGGCGGCGAAGTGCTCTTGCCTTATAAAGAAGTAAAGTTGTATGGATGGGCGTTTCATTTTTAACCTCTTTTGAAAGTTTGATTATCCTTTCGTAAATCTCCTTTTTATCAGGATAAGCATCTAACAAAAACTCAGCAAGGGATAAATTTACAACTATATCCTCTGGATCAATCGCTTTAAGTTTTTCGAGTAATGAAATAGCATCAAAGTACCTCTCTTTATGTTGATAAACCTCTACTAATCCTAAAAGCACTCCTTTTAAATTTGGCTCAATATAAGCATTTACTTCATCGGTAATAGGTAGCTCCATTGTTGCTGTAAACTCATATTTAGAGAAATATTTGCCTAAATCTTTATGTTTTGCAGCAGCAATCATTAGATACTTTTCAGCTTCATTAAACCATTCATTTTTAAATGCTATAAATCCTGCTAAAAATGCTCCATCTGCTAAATGAGATGCCTTTTGAAGATGAATAAAGGCTTTTTTCTCATTACCAAGAAAAATTTCTCGTGCTCCATCTACAAATGCTTTTTCATCCTCTGGGGTGATGAGTCGTTGAAAGAAACCGAGTGATAGTTTATCTTTTTCTCTTTTCTCTGATTTCTCTTTTTTGGTTGATAAACTTTTTCTTTTTGGTTTTGGAATTTTGGGGAATGTTGTTGTGTAGTAAAGACCGGTGCCAGGGATACCTATAGTTGCACGTGGACTACGTGAGCCAATGGTTATTTTTTTCCCTTTTGGGCCAAAAGAAAAGGAGCCACCAGATTTGCTAAAGTTTACTGTTATACCTGGGGCTATTTTTATGCGTTTAAAAAAGCGAAAGCTCATTTTACCTCCTTTGTTTTCTTTTTAGTTTTTTAGGCAAAATCGATCATTCTTTTTATGCAAGATAATCCATTTCTCAAATTTAAAAATTTTATAAAAAAGACTTGACAACTAAAAATAAATAGGCTATATATTTTAATTAGACTATAAAAAATAGTCTAATTAAAATAATAAACTAAAGTGTAAAATAGTCTAAATTATCTATTATTGCACTTTTTAAATAATAATTAATCTTAAATCAATTTAGATAAAAACTAAAGAAGGAAATTTTTATGGATTTAAAAGAAAAAAAAGAAAAAAATGAAATTGGTATTAAATTTCCTGAAAAGAGAAAATTTGTTACTACTACATTTCGTCTTAGTCAAGAAGCGCATGACGCTATAAGAGAGATAGCACGTCTATATGGAGTTAAAAACTCAGAAGTTTTTAATATGTTATTATCATTTTACTGGTTAAAAAAGAAAGATGGATTAGAGCCATCCTTTTTTTCTGATAAAAAAGGAGAAAGGAGGATAAGAAAAAGTTATGTCGTAGAAAAATTTATATTATCATCAATAAAATCAATATCTCTTGATATGGAAAGAACAACAAGAGATCAATTTATTGATAAATTAGCTATTGAGTATAAAAAATCATTGGATCAGATATTATATAAAAAACGTGAGAAATATCGATATATTCTTGAGACAACAATTACCCCATTTTTAAAAAAAGCAGAAGAGATAGAAAAAAAATTAATAAGTGAACTTAGTGAAGACGATCCAATAACCAACCGTTTTAGATTTATTATTCTTTTTATAAATAATTTATATGGGGCTATAAAAGCAAATATTGAAAAAGGAATAGTTATAGATCCAGACGATATTTCTCAAGAAGGTTAAGGAGGGGTTTTATGATAAAAACAAATCATTTTTTAAAACGTTGCAAGCAAAGAGGGTTTAGAAAAAGTGATATTGAATTGTTAAAAATTTTTGGGACGAAAAGGAGAAAACCAGGAGGAGTTTTTGAATATCTTTTAACAAAGAAAGATAAACATAAAGTTATTAGAATGCTTAAACAGATTATCCAAAGGCTTGATAGGCTTGAAGGGAAAGCAGTGCTAATTAATGAAGATGATAACAGTTTGATCACTATATATCCAAAAAGATAAAGTTAATAAAAACTAATTACTAAAAATAAAAGGAGTATTAATATGGCAAACATTATCAAAAAATTATCTGATTGGCTTAATAAACATGATCAAAATATAGATCGGTTTAAGAAACCTGTGCCAATAGATACAGTTGCAAAAGAGTTAAATATTCCTTCTGATTTAATAAAAAGTTACTTCCAGAATAATCGTTATGAATTAGTTTATCATATTTGGGAACATAAATATCGTAAACGGATCTCTCGTAGCAAACCTTATTGCTTAAGACTAAATGGAGCTAACACTGTTGGGCTTGATTGGGAGGATTCAATTATAGGATCTGCTGAGGATTATTTTCAAAATTTAGGCTTTCAGACAAAACGTGAAATTGGAACAGAAAAAGATTTATTAAAATTAATTGATGAACCTGATTTATCAAAATTGGCCTCTGGCAAAAATTTAAGAGACCTTTGGGCATTAAGAAAAAATGGGAAAAATATTGAGTTATATATCATAGAAGCAAAAGGAAAAGAGTCATATGAGTTTGATTATTACTGTTTTACAAATGACCTGACAAAGAGAAAATAATAAGATAATGATATAATGGATAAAAAGTAAGTTTAAAATTCCCGCCCGAAAAAAATTTAGATAAATTTAGATGGTTTTCAACATTCTTCCCCCTTCCATATGAGTTAAATGTTATCAGACTAAATGATTTACCAGGCTTTGGTATAGGGACATATATAGAAGGTTGGTTAAGGTTTGAGTGGGGCTCTGATGATCAGTTTGTTGATGGTTCTGGATGGATAATTCAGACAGCAGAAGATGCTTCATATCAGGTAGGGTCCCCAGTACATCATAGTGGTCAGGTGTTTGGTTCTCTTGGAAATGAAGACTAAAGTTTAAATTAAAGTTGTTTTTTTAAAAAGGTGGGCTTTTGGCTCACCTTTTTTGTACCCGGTGATCTTGACAATATTATATTGTTTATATTATAAGAAAACTCTATGGGATTTGATAAAATAAAAATAGCGATTGGCACTAAAGATGGTATTAAAATTAGTCCAACTCATCTGGGTGATTCAGAGTATTTTTATGTTTATGAACTCTTTGAAGATAAAAGGTATAATTTAATAGAAAAGGTTAAAAATCCTTTTTATGGAAAAAATGAACATGCCTCAAAAGATAAAATGGAAGCTATATTGAAATTATTAAAGGGCATTGAGATTCTTGTTGCAAAAAAGTTAAGCCCTAATTTTAAGAAAATAAGCAAGGAAAAACCTATTCAACCCATTGTGATAGATAGAGATGAAATCTCAGAGATTATTGATATTATATACTCGAATTGGGCTCAGATCTATTCTTTAATAAAAGCGAGAAGGGAAGGTAAAAGGGCTGAAACAATACCACAGTTTTAATTTGAATATTTAGATTTCCTTTATAAAAGGCACAGGGTTTTCCCCTGTGCCTTTTATATTTTTAGAGACAAATATTGGAATACTTTCTCCACGGTCTAGCAACGGTTTTATTCTCTAAAATCTCTAATGCACGGCATACATATTTTCTTGTATCATGAGGCATGATCACATCATCAACATAACCTCTTTCAGCTGGCTGATAAGGATGTTCATATTTGCTCTTATATTCTTCGATCCTTTTCTTTGCTGTTTCTTTTGGATTTTCTGAATTTTTTATCTCTTTAGCAAATATTACACTTGCTGCTGTCTCTCCGCCAACGATATTGATCTTAGCAGTAGGCCATGCATAAACAAGGTCTGCGCCTATACTTTTATCGAGCATTGCATAATGGGCTCCAGCATAGGATTTCCCAATAATAACAGAGATAAGAGGTACAGTAGCATCTGCCCATGCAAATAAGGTTTTTGCACCATGTCGAAGTATACCCTTCCACTCCTGTTCAGAACCAATCCAGAAAGCAGGACAGTCCACAAAGGTGACAAGGGGAATATTAAAGAGGTCACAAAAACGAACAAACCTTGCCAATTTATCAGAAGCATCAACATCCAAACCACCCATTTTCCACATTGGTTGGTTTGCAACGATTCCAGCAACTCTTCCGTTAAATCTTGCGAATCCAACAATTATATTTCTGGCAAAATATTTATGGATCTCATAGAAAGAACCTTTATCCACAACCATATCAATTAGAGGATACATATTATAAGGTATCCTTAGGCTTGGGTCAGGTATGAACTCATCCAATTCTGGAATCTCTCTATTAGGATCATCCCCTGTTTCAATCCTTGGTGGTTTTTCTTTATTATTTGAAGGCAAATAAGAAAGAAGTTTTCGAGCAAGCTCAATACACTCTTTATCATCTTCGCCAACCACATGTGTACCACCTGATTTTACTGCATGTGCCTGCCAGCCAGCAAGATCTTCAAGACTGATATCCTCACCTATCTGGGTCTTTACAAAGGCAGGGCCAGCTATACCCATAAAGCCTGTTTTTTTGCTTTGAATGAGAAAATCATTCATAATAGGATGATATGCCTGTCCACCTAAACATGGGCCTAAAAGTAATGCAATTTGAGGCACAATTCCAGATGCAAGTATTTGAGCACGAAATGTCCATCCATAAGCTTCAAGTGTATCCATACCTTCTTGTAAACGTGCACCACCTGAATCATTTATACCAATAAAAGGCCATCCTTTCTCCTTAGCAAAATCAAGAGCCCAAACGAATTTTTTCCCATGATACTCTCCAAATGTTCCTGCCATAGCAGTAAAGTCTTCAGATACAACAACCACATACCTGCCATCAATTTTCCCATAACCAGTAACAACTCCTTCAGCAGGTATAAATCTTTCTGACATACCAAATTCGTGTTGTCTGTGTTTTATGAAAGTACCAACTTCTACAAATGTGCCAGGATCAAGAAGCATGTCGATTCTCTCTCTTGCATTTGTTTGGCCTTTTTCTTTTCGCTTTTGTAAAGCTTTTTCACCACCCATTTCTAAAACTTGTTTTCTTCTTTTCATATACTCTTCATAAATCTTGTCAAACTTCCCCATTAAGGACCTCCTTTCTAATGATTAAAATCAAAAATTTTTTCTCATATCATAGAAATTTTAAATTTTATATCAATATTTTTTACTTATGCTTTTTATATTTTCCTTCAGAGGAAGGAAATTTTTTATTATTTTGTTAAACTTTTCACAAATATTTAGAAAAAAATATTATAAAAATTTATCATTTTTTTTCATAACAACTATACTCAATTAGCCTTTATATGTCAACATAAAAATTGAAATATATTTATACTTTTGAACTTTAAAACTTTAAGTGAAAATACTTTTAATTTTTTTTGTTTTTATTTATAATTATTAAAATTATTAAATAAAAAGGAGATGAAAGATGGATCTTTCACTGTTTGAAAGGATGGATGCAAAAGAGCTTAAAAGCTATATTGAATTCTTGCTTTGGCATTATCGGGTTGTGGACGCCTTCTGGTTTATTTACGTAAATCAGGAATTTGATCAGGCGACAGCTGAAAAGATAAATGAGATGGTTTGGGCAAAGGTTCCTAAAATGGCAGCTAAGGATCTTATAAAAAGATTTGAGATCAAAGAAAAGGGTCTAAAAGGTTTTGTTGAGGCTTTAAAGTATTTCCCTTGGCATATAATAGTTGGTTATGAAATTGAAGAAAAAGGTGATGAAGTAGTTATACGAGTCCCAAGTTGTCCTACTCAAGAAGCAAGGATTAAAAGAGGCCTTAAAGAGTTTGCTTGTAAGGAAATGCATAAAGGAGAATTTATAAGTTTTGCTCGTGAAGTGGATGAGAAGATAGAGGTTGAGTGCATCTTTGCCCCTCCAGATCCACATCCTAAAGAT
>JAFDIG010000108.1 GCA_019308145.1 Deltaproteobacteria bacterium
ATCGTAATTAAAAAATCTCTACCACTATTTGATTATTTTTTTATTAAAAAAGATAAAAAAAGGTGATAATTATGGAAAATAAAGAAATATTTAACCGTATCTCTTCCGATCCTGATATATTGCATGGAAAACCATGTATTAAGGGCACAAGAATTCCTGTATATCTAATTGTCTCACTCGTTGCTGAAGGAATTAGTATTGAGGAAATAATTAAGGATTATCCCTCCCTCACACCTGAAGATATAAAAGCAGCAGTTTTGTATGCATCTAAGTTATGTGAATATGAGGCATATGCTGTATGAATATCAAATTCTTGTTGGATGAGAATATCCCCTCTATGCCCTCATAGATTTTCTTGAAAAGAGAGGATTTTTTGTCGAACATTTAAAAAAGATGGGAAAGGGTGGAATAAAGAATGGGGAGGTCTATAAAATAGCAGAAGAGAACAACATGTGGATTATCACACGAGACGCAGACTTCCAAAATTATTATAAATTTATCTCTCATAACATAAAAGGGATTATTTTAATTAAACTAACTCTAACAAAGACACCTTATTTGCTAAAAAGAATGGAATCTTTTTTAAATAAATATGAGAATAAACTTTCCAAAAAACATCTGATAATTCTTGAAGATGAAGTAATAAGAATTTATTGAGAAGGTTAAGCAGGCGAGGAAACCTCGCCCCTACTTCGCTCATTTTTATCAGGGTTGAGGAAACCCTTTTTACAGTTTTGATTGTTCCTATGAAAATGGATGTTTTAACTCTTGCTCCTCTTCTATCATGAGACGATAAACTTCTTCAATATTTTCTTCTAACTCTTCCAAAGTTTCTCCTTGACTAAAAACATCTGGAACTTCTTTTAATCTTCCAACGTACCAACCATCATCTAAATAATTTTATCTCATCATAAAATAATCAATCTCTATTTTGGGAAAAATTCCTTTTGTTGACAAAAACCTCTTTAGCTATTAATCTATTTAAAAAAATAAATAAAAATTATGAAAATTAAAAGAGTTTTTATGAAAAAATTTATCTTTATACTTATGATCTTTGCCTCTTTTTTATTATATGGATGCGAAAATGAAAAAGCAGATACTAAAAAAAGTGAAAAAATTAAATCTCCAAAGGTTAAGGTTGTCCTTTACAAGGTAAAAAAGAAAACAATAAGAAATGCTATTGAACAGATAGGAACAGTAATGCCAGAAAAGGAAGCAGGGATTGGTATAAAAGTGCCTGGGGTAGTCAAAAGGGTATTTGTCAATGAAAGTGATTATGTAAAAGAAGGTCAAAAACTACTTGAGCTTGATTCAACTGATCTAAATCTTGAGCTTCAAGTTGCCCTTTCAACTCTCAAAGATGCAAAAAACCTCTTTAATTTAACCCTCTTAAAACTAAAAAATCTTAAAAAAGATTATAAAAGGTTTAAGGTGTTATATGAAAAAAAAGTAATACCGCAAAGCAAATTTGATGAAATAGAAACAACATATAAGTTGACTAAAATTGAATTAGAAAGCGCCAAAGTTAAGATAGAAAAAGCTAAAGCTTCTATAGATATCTTAAAGCAAAAGATAAAAGATACAACATTAAACGCTCCTTTTGATGGGATAATTGCAAAAAAATGGATAAATGAAGGGGAAACAGTTGCTGGGATTGCATCAAAGCCTCTTTTTTTCATTATAAATATTGATAATGTAAACATCAAGGTTGATATTCCTGAAGTTAGATCTAATGCTATAGAGTTAAATCAAAAGGCTTTAATTAAAGTAGACTCTTTTCCTAATACTATTTATGTTGGGAAAGTGATTGAAATCAATCCTGCTGTTGATTTTAAAACACGCACCTTTCCTGTTAAAATCTTGGCTGAAAATAGAAAGCATCATCTAAAACCAGGGATGTTTTGTAGGGTAACCATAATTATCAAAGAAAAAAAGGATGTTTTAGCTTGTCCAATAAATTCTATTATGAAAGAGGACTCAAAATTATATCTCTTTGTATATGAAAATGGCAGGGTGTGGAAAAAATATATTAAAATTGGCTTAAAAAATCAAAACAGCGCAGAGGTTTTAGAAGGATTAAAGGAAGGGGAACAAGTAGTTATAGATACAAACTTTAGCTTAAAAAATGGCTTAGAAGTTATGCCTGTCCCCACTTTGTAAAGAAATGAATCTTCCAGCCTTTTCAGTAAGACGTCCAGTAACAGTTCTCATGATAATATTCATTGTCATGCTCTTTGGATTGATCTCTTTTTCTCGCTTAGGTTTGGATCTGCTTCCAAATCTTGAATACCCTATTGTCAGTGTGGTTACCACTTATGAGGGAGTATCACCTGAAGATATGGAAACCCTTATAACAAAACCTATAGAAGAGATGGTTTCAACCATAAATCATGTAAAAAAGGTATCATCAACATCTCAAGAAGGAATCTCTGCTATAATGATCGAGTTGGAATGGGGTACAAATCTTGATTTTGCTGCTCAAGATGTAAGAGAAAAAATTGCTATTTTACAGGATTTCCTCCCAGAAGATGCTGATAGGCCGCTTGTATTAAAACTTAATGTTTCTGATTGGCCTATCCTATATTTTGGCGTTACAGGGATGAAGGATACAAAAAAACTTAGAAAATTTCTTGATGAGAATATCAAAACCAGGCTTGAAAGAATTGATGGAGTTGCTTCAGCTGCAATTTTAGGTGGTAAGGAGAGAGAAATAAATATATTTGTGGATAGGGATAAACTCAATGCTTATCACCTATCCCTTGATAAGATTATCCAGGTACTAAAAGCTGAAAACCTTAATGTTTCAGGGGGTCATCTTGAAAAAGGTGGAAAGGAATATCTCATAAGAACTTTAGGAGAGTTTAAGGATGTTAAAACAATAAGGAATTGTATTGTTACTGTATCTAACGGCATTCCTGTATATCTAAAAGATGTAGCAAGGGTTTTAGATACAATAAAGGAGATGAGAAACTATGCTCGTACAAACAAGAAGGAAAGTGTCCTTCTTGCTATAATGAAGCGCTCAGGTGCTAATACAGTAAAAGTCATTAATAGAGTTCATAAAGTCCTTAAAGAGATTAAAAAAGAGTTACCAGCTGAAATACATTTTTATCCTTTAATGGACCAAGGAAGAGAGATAAAGAAGGTAGTAAAAAGAACAACAAGCAATGCGTGGATGGGAGGAGTATTGGCTGTACTCTTTATACTTCTATTTTTACGGAACTTAAGACCATCTCTTGTTATTGCTTTTGCCATCCCTTTATCTATTATAACCACTTTTATTGGTCTTTATGCAGTAGAATACACACTTAATATAATGACCTTGGCAGGATTAGCCCTTGGTATTGGTATGTTGGTTGATAACTCAATTGTGGTAATAGAAAGCATTTTTAGACATATAGAGCAAGGAGAAGATAGAAAAAAAGCTGCAATTGATGGTACAACCGAGGTGGGTATGGCAATTACTGCTTCAACATTAACTACTATTGCAGCTTTTATTCCTATGACTCTTGCTACTGGCATAGCAGGAAAACTTGCCAGACCTTTAGCTTTAACTGTTTGCCTTTCCCTTTTCGCCTCCCTCTTTGTTGCGATAACGCAAGTCCCTATGATGGCATCAAGGATCATCAATATTGGTTCAGATAAAAAGATAAGGAAAAAGTGGTTTACACCTTTTGAGGAAAGATATAAAAGATTATTACTTAAATCTCTTAAAAAAAGGGGACGGATAATTTTTTTATGCCTTACCCTTTTTGTTCTTGCCTGTATGACTGTGCCATATTTAGGTATGGAATTTATGCCAGCATCTGACACTCCAATGTTAATGATGATGATAAGAATGCCAGTTGGTACATCCTTGAAAAAAACAGACATGATAACAAAAAGAATTGAAACTCTTTTTCTTTCTCAGCCTGAAATGGAATTTGTAAGCGCTTTTGTAGGATTGTCAAAACTAAGTAAAATGGATGTTGCATGGGGCAGTGGAACAACTGGTGTAAATGAAGCAGAGCTATTTGCTCAGCTTGTTGATAAGGATAAACGTAAAAGAAGTTCAGCATCCATTATGGAAGCAATTAGAGAAAGGTTGCCAAAGATAAAAGGGGCAACCTTTGAATTTATTGATATGGGCAAAATGATGATGAATATAGGAGCAGAAAACAGTCCTATTTCAATAAATATCTTTGGCAAGGATATTGAGATACTAAAGAGCTTGTCAAAAAAGATAAAAGAGAAATGCACAGGAATTAGGGGGTTAAAAGACCTTAACATTACTTATAGAGAAGGAAAACCAGAACTTCAGATAATAATAGATCGCATAAAGGCATCTAACTTTGGGCTTTCTGCAGGTCAAATTGCTACAAGTATAAAAAGAGCTCTTTTAGGAGAGGTTGCAACAAGATTTCGCAGCAAAGGTGAAGAAGTAGATATCAGGGTTAGATATGATAAAGATTTTCGTTCTACAATTAAAGCAATCAATAACATTTCTCTTCTCTCCCCTTTTGGATTTGATGTTCCTTTATATCAAGTTGCAAAACTTAAAAGCGGATCAGGACCTATCAAGATATTTCGTGAAAATCAAGAAAGAAAGGTTGCAGTAACTGGTAATATATATAAAAGAGATTTAGGGGGAATAATCAAGGATATCAAAAAAAGAATCAAGAACATCATAATTCCTTCTGGTTATTTTCTCGAATATGGTGGCACTTATAAAGATATGCAAGAAGCCTTTCGTTCATTACTCTTTGCCTTGATAGTTGCTATTATCTTAGTATATATGGTAATGGCTGCTCAGTTTGAATCACTTCTTCAGCCTTTTATAATTATGTTTACTATTCCTCTTGCTATAATTGGAGTTGTCTTTGGGCTTTTTGTCTTTAAAAAAACCTTATCTGTTCCATCCTTTATGGGAATAATCATTATGGGTGGAATAGTTGTTAATAATGCAATAGTCATGGTAGATTACATCAATCAACTCATTTCAAAGGGAACCCCAGCTTTAATAGGGATAATTGAAGGGGCATCAGTAAGGCTAAGACCAATTCTTATTACTTCTCTTACAACCATTCTCGGCATGTTGCCTATGGCTTTCTCCCGAAGTGAGGGTGCTGAAATGCGTTCCCCAATGGCTATTGCAGTAACATTTGGGCTTGGATTCTCTACCTTTTTAACCCTTTTTATTATACCAATAATATATAGTTATTTTAAAAGAATTCCTAAAAAAGAGATTAAAAATGAAAAAGGATAAGATTATAAAAATTTTAAATGAAATAGGAATGTTTTTAGAATTCTTAGGGGAATCTCCATTTAAATATAGAGCATATTATAATGGTGCACGTATTTTGTCCCGCCTTGATATATCTGATGATGAATTAAAAAACAAAGAAAAATTAAAAGAGATAAATGGGATTGGAGATGCTTTGTCAAAAAAGATTTCTACTTTAGCAGAAAAAGATTATTTAGAATATTACGAAAGGATTAAATCAAAGATACCTCAATCTGTTATTGAGATGTTAAAGGTTCCTGGATTAAGTCCTAAAAAGGTAAAAGCTATATATGAAAATCTAAAAATAGATAATATAAAAGATTTAAAAAATGCATGCTTAGAGGATAAACTTATCAGCCTTCCTAATTTTGGAGAAAAAGTTCAGGCTAAAATCCTAAAAGCAATTGAGCTTTATGAAAATGAAAGCAAAAAAAATGAAAAATAAGCTTCAAATAAAAGAAAAAAATTTTCTAAAAACAAAAGCATTAAAAATAATATCAATATTAGAGAAAAACTATCCAGATGCAGGCTGCTCCCTTAATTATTCAAATCCTTTAGAACTCTTTATCTCAGCCATACTTTCAGCCCAAACATCCGATCATCAGGTAAATATTGTTACAAAAAGGTTATTTACCAAATTCAATACAATAGAGGATTTTATTAATATTTCCCAAAAAGAGTTGGAAAAAGAGATCCATTCTATAGGACTTTATAGAAACAAAGCAAAAAACATAAAGGCTTGTTGCAAAAAAATTTATGAAGAATATGGTGGGGTTGTCCCTTCAAAAATGGAAGAGCTTCTTAGCCTTCCAGGCATAGGAAGAAAAATCGCAAATGTGATCTTAAGCACTTGGTTTAAAAAAGATGAAGGAATCGTTGTTGATACACATGTTTTAAGGCTTTCCCAGCGAATAGGACTAAGCAACCAAAAATATGCGACAAATGTTGAAAAAGATTTAATGGATATCATTCCAAAAGATAAATGGTATATATTTTCTCATCTTTTGATCAAGCATGGAAGAAATATATGTAAGGCAAGAAACCCTTTATGTATTGAATGTAATATCTCCTCACTTTGTGATTTTTATCAAAAAATTAGCGAAAATTTTTCTAAAAAAATCTATCTTAAATTGAAATAAACCAATGATTTTTATATCATAAAAGTATAAAAAATCCTTTAGGAAAACAAAAATGTTATTTGAAAGAAAAGTCTATACTGTTTCAGAGTTAACAAAAAAAATCAGGGAGACCTTAGAGGTCAACTTTGATCTCATTTGGGTTACAGGGGAAATATCAAACCTAAGAACCCCATCTTCTGGGCACTACTATTTTACCTTAAAAGATAAAGAAAGCCAGATAAAGGCGGTTTTGTTTCGTCCACAATTACGTTTTTTAAAATTTTTACCTCAGGATGGGATGGATATCATATGCTATGGCAGACTCACCGTATACGAAAAAAGAGGTGAGTACCAAATTATTATTGAATATCTTGAACCAAAGGGTATTGGAGCATTAAGTTTTGCCTTTGAGCAGCTAAAAGAAAAGTTATCAAAGGAAGGACTTTTTGATCAAGCACATAAAAAGCCTATTCCTTTTTTACCAAAACGAATTGGTATCATTACATCACCAACTGGTGCTGCAATAAGAGATATGATCCAGATTATAGGTAGAAGATTTTCTAACTTAGAGATCTATATTTATCCAGTAAGAGTACAAGGAGAAGAAGCACCATCTGAGATTGTAAGAGCCATTTATGAGATGAACCAATGGGGAAAGGTTGATGTAATTATTTTAGGCAGAGGTGGTGGATCTTTAGAAGATCTTTGGGCATTCAACACTGAAGAGGTTGCTCGGGCTATTTTTGATTCAAAAATCCCTATAATATCAGCAGTGGGACATGAAATTGATTTTACCATAGCAGATTTTGTTGCTATCAGCAGTGGGACATGAAATTGATTTTACCATAGCAGATTTTGTTGCAGATCTAAGAGCTCCTACCCCTTCTGCTGCTGCTGAGCTTGTTGTTAGGGAGAAATGGGAGCTCATGAGGTTGATTGAGCAACATAAATCAAAACTTTTGGCAGAATTTTTCAGAAACGTAGAAAAACAAAAAGAACGACTAAATTTACTTGATGCAGTGTTAAAAAGAAATACTCTTAATATAGATCGATCCAAAATGAGATTAGATGAGTTATTTGGGAAAATGGAAAAATCTATAAGAAGTATAATTAAGATTAATCATCAAAATTTATTACCTTTACATGAAAAAATTATCCATCTAAAACCAACCTCTCTCTTAAATCAATGTAAAACTAAGACAAATGAACTGAAAAAAGATTTAATACATTTAATGAATAACAAACTTGTAGATGAAAAAAATAGATTGGCTAATTTAATATCAATACTTGATGAAATAAATCCATTATCTGTATTAAAGAGAGGATATAGTATTGTAAAAGACTCTATTACCCAAAGGATCATTACTAACTCCAAAGAGCTAAAAAAAGGCCAAGAAGTAGAGGTAAATCTTAAAGAAGGAGTTTTCTGGGCAGATGTAACACGCATAAAATAAATCTATTATTTTTTTTATTTTCCCTTAATAACTTTATCAATTCAGTAACTTCCAAATAAGATCTTCTAAAAAATCACGATTACCCTTGACAAGTTAATGATTTTTCTCTATTTTTCAATATTATATATAGAAATCACTTTAATTTTAAGGAGGTAATTTATGAAGCCAACAATAAAACCTTTATGTGATAAATGTAATATTGAGTTGACTTTAGTAGAAGAAGAAAAATACCCGGACAACATTGCCTATGGTGAAAAAGGAAGCTCTCATCGATATTATGAATGTAGTAAGTGCGGTGCTACTACTATTTTATATCAAAAAATTGATGGTTCTATTATCTTTCAAGATGTAGGAAAGGATGTATGGGAAACAAGGGTTGCTAATATAAAATCAAGGAAAAACAAAAAACTGGAAAGTGCAAAGATTGCATTGGAAGAAGATCTCTCTAAAATAGAGGAAGAGTTGAAAAAATTTAATCAGGAAAAAGCAGCCCTTGAAAAAGAGTTAGCAGAGAAAAAGATCTTTGTGGAAAAACTGGGTAGTAAAATAGAAAATCTTATGGAAAAAAGAAAAAAGATGTACAAAGAGCTTAGCGAAATAAATGATGCTATAGAAAAAGAAAAAGCAGCTTCACAAAATTAATTAGTATATTACTTTGCACATCTAAATCCAATACCAATATTAGTGGTTTCAGGGAATGACCATCCCCTTCTGCTAACAGTAATAAATTCCTTTCCTCCGCCCCAAGAACCACCACGCATCACTTTAAAGGTGCCACTGTTTGGTCCTTGTGGATTTTTATAAGGAGAATGTTTATAATAATCACTTTGGTACCAATCGTTACACCATTCCCAAACATTTCCTGCCATATCATAAAGCCCATACCCGTTTGGAGGATAAGAGCCAACAGGAGATGTATCATCTGATAAATAATTTGCCTTACCTTTATCTATATTATCGCCCCAGGGGAACCTCTTTCCTATCATACCGCCTCTGGCAGCTTTTTCCCACTCTGCCTCAGTAGGAAGCCTTTTCCCAGCCCAAGTTGCATATGCTTTTGCACCATACCAAGAAACTGCTACAACAGGATGATTTTCATATCCTTTCTTTGGAATAAATTTTCCTTTTTTATAAATAATGCGATCATTTATATCTAAATTTATCCAGTAGACTCCTCCTTTTTTTTGGTTCCCTTTTGCATTTAAAAACTTGCAAAAATCTTGATTTGTTACTTCATATTTATCAATAAAAAACTTATCAACCATTACTTTATGAACTGGTAATTCATCTTTAAGTCCACTATTTGAGCCCATCAAAAATTCACCAGCTGGAATTTTTACCATAGAACCCATTTTTCCTGTTAAAGGGAAGAATTTATTTTTGCTAATAAATAAAAATCCAACAGCCAAAACAAGTAATAATACAACTGCACCCGCTACTAATAGCCAACCTTTGCCCTTCTTTTTTTTAGCTTTTTTAACGATTTTTGTTCTTTTAACTTGAGGTATTTCCTTTTTTAATCTTTCTTTATCTAACTTTTCCTTCTCTTGTACAAACGCTATACCAAATTTATGGGCAGCCATACCCCTTTTCAGATCTTCTATCATATCAATTGCTTTAATATATCTTTTTGAGGCATCCTTTGCCATTGCTTTTACTATAATAGGATCAAGCCATTTTGGAAGTTCTTCTACAAATTGAGTAACAGATGGTACAGGTTTATTTAGATGACCATTAAATATTGCAACAGTAGTGTTGCCACTAAAAGGGGTAACCCCTGTTAACATTTTAAACGCAACAGCACCCAAAGAATAAATATCTGCCTTATAAGTAATTTCCTTCCCCTCTATCTGTTCAGGTGACATATATTCTGGGGTACCAATACTTGAAGCAGTTCTTGTTAAATGCATGCCATCAAGTGCTTTTGCAATGCCAAAATCAGTAAGATATGCTTTGCCCATCTTATTTATCAATATATTACTTGGTTTTACATCTCTGTGGATGATCATTTTTTTATGTGCATAATCTAAGGCATCTGCCACCTGAGTAAGAATATCGATTGTTCTGTTTAAAGGAAGCCTCTCCTCTTTTTTCAATATTTCATCAAGATTTGTCCCATCTATAAATTCCATTGCAATGTAATTAATATTCTTTTCAACCCCTGTATCATATATCCTTACAATATTGGGATGATCAAGAGAAGCAGCTGAAATAGCTTCCCTTCTGAATCTTTTTATAAATTGTGGATCAAAAGAGAAATCAGGGGGCAAAATTTTGATGGCAGTAATACGGTTAAGATGGATATGTTTACCCTTATAAACGATTCCCATTCCGCC
>JAFDIG010000429.1 GCA_019308145.1 Deltaproteobacteria bacterium
TGATCTTTAGTTAGTTCGCACTTCATTTTTCAGTGCGAACTAATTGACTTTACAAAAATAATCAATAATGATAATTAAACTATCAAAAAATTTAAGATCCTGTAATCTACTATGGGTGATTAACTTACTAAAAGAATTGAAAATATAATATTATAATTGAGGTTTATATGATAAAAGGAAAAGAATATCCAAAGGTTTGTGTGATTGGTGCGGGCAGATGGGGGAAAAATCTCATTCGAAATTTTTATAAAACAGGAGCCCTAAAAGCAGTCTGTGACAGTGATGAAAAAAAGATTCAAGAGATTGCTAAAAATTATCCAGGGATAAATCTTTTTAACGACTTTAGATCGATGCTCACTGATAATGAGATAAAGGGAGTGGTTATTGCTACTCCTGCTGAGAGTCATTATCCTTTAGCATACGAAGCTCTTTTAGCTGATAAGCACTGTTTTGTAGAGAAACCCTTATCCCTTGATTTAGAACAGGCAAAAACCCTTACAAGATTAGCAAAAGAGAAAAAGAGAGTTCTTATGGTTGGTCATATATTAGAATATCATCCAGCTATAATAAAGCTAAAGGAGATTATTTATAATGGTGAGTTAGGTAAGATTAATTATATATATTCAAATAGATTGAATTTAGGTACTGTAAGAACCGAAGAAAATATACTATGGAGTTTTGCTCCCCATGATATTTCTGTTATACTCGACCTTTTGGGAGAAATACCTACTCATGTAACAGCCGTTGGAGGCAATTATCTTGATCATCATATTGCAGATGTTACAATATCTACTTTGTCCTTTAAAAATGGTACAAAGGCTCATATATTTGTAAGCTGGCTTCATCCTTATAAGGAGCAAAAACTTGTTGTGATTGGCGACAGGAAGATGGCAGTATTTGATGATGTAAAAAGCTTAAAATCTATGATTGTAAAATCGACTGGATAGGCAGGCTCCCTACTCCTTCACGAAAGGAAGAGATAGTTGTAGAGATAGATAAAGTTGAACCTCT
Organism: Deltaproteobacteria bacterium; assembly: GCA_019308145.1. GTDB lineage: Bacteria > Desulfobacterota > JAFDIG01 > JAFDIG01 > JAFDIG01 > JAFDIG01. Next base: position 1,012 of record JAFDIG010000429.1, read on the forward strand.
TTGGGCAGAGGTTGTTCATTTTCTTGAATGTATAAAAGAAGGAAAAACGCCTAAAACTGATGGTGAAGATGGTGTTCAGGTCTTATCTATTCTAAATGCTTGTCAAACTTCTTTAGAGAAGGATGGCATCCCTGTTGAGGTTAAGTCAGAGAAAGAAAAATATTTTGTTCACCCTACATCAATTGTTGAAGAAAGAGTGAAAATAGGTAATGGTACAAAGATATGGCATTTTTCGCATATTTTACCAGGCTCAACAATTGGCGAAAATTGTAATATTGGACAAAATGTGGTAATAGGCCCAAATGTGATCATAGGCAATAGGGTAAAGATTCAAAATAATGTTTCTGTTTATGAGGGTGTAACTTTAGAAGATGAGGTTTTTTTAGGGCCTTCAATGGTTTTTACAAATGTTATTAATCCAAGAAGTGCTATTCCAAGGAAGAGCGAGATTAGAGAAACCCTTGTTAAGAAAGGGGCAACAATTGGTGCTAATTCAACTATAGTCTGTGGGCATACGATAGGGAGCTATGCTTTTATTGCAGCAGGTGCTGTTGTGACAAAGGATGTTGCTGATTTTGCTTTGGTTATGGGTAATCCAGCAAAACAAAAGGGTTGGATGTGTGCTTGCGGGATAAAACTTAACTTTAAAGGAAACAGAGCAAAATGTAGTTGTGGCAAAGAATATATAAAGGATGATAATATTGTAAAACTTGTATCAGGATAACATCTAAAATAAAATTTTTATTAGGTGAAATAGTCTTTTTTAAATATTTATCCTTATTTTTTTAATTTATTCTGATTTATTTGATAAAAAGAGGTAAACCTATGAATTCCAAGCCTTCGCTTAAGGTTCAGCTAATTGTTTTTTCACTTTTTTTTATAATAGCATTTATTATATATTCTAACACATTTCATGTCCCTTTTTACTTTGATGATGAAACGAATATAGTAAGAAATCCTTATATTCATATGAGAGAGCTATCAATTGATTCTATAAAAAAAGCGCTTACCATGGGATATGCAAAAAATCGACCTTTTGCAAATCTTTCCTTTGCA
>JAFDIG010000109.1 GCA_019308145.1 Deltaproteobacteria bacterium
AAAAAAATGAGAAAGTAAAAATAGATTATAACATCTGTACTGGCTGTGGAATATGTGCTGAAGTCTGCCCAACAGAACATATACATATAAAGAAAGAATTATAAAGAGTTTTTTTACTTCTTTATTTACCATGCCCATGACCAAAAGATTGAAATACTCCCATTTTTAAACATCCCTGTTTTATGACCTCTTTTTCTCCAGGGAAACCTATTTCCTGAATAGTTATTATATTGTATTGATATCGTATAAGGATGCCAATCAAAATATCCAAATCCATAGGTAAAATCAGGGTCCCATGGTTGTTGCTGCTTATGATTTGGATAATAGTAAAATGTTATATTTGCATACCACCATTTATAGATATTATATCTTATACTCAAACTTATTGATTGTTTCCATCTTTTTTTGTCTAAAGATGCTAAATCCATATACCGAGGTGTAAGGTTAAAACTTATTTTACCACCTAATGCCCCGGTTTTGTGAACAACAAAAAGATTCTCTATCTTTTTTGGTAAAATGAATTTCCAACCTAAAGAGAAAGTTCCTTCTTCAAACCTTGTTAATCTTTCTCCTTTGCTTTTTTTTGGTTTAAGTCTATTTCCTCCATAATTTGAATAGATCAAGCTTAAAGTAAAAGGGTGCCAATCATCATAACCAAAGGTATAAGAAAAATCAGGATCCCATGGGGCTTGATATTCTGGAGAAAGATATTTATAGAAAGTAGTATTTATAAACCAGTAACCAATAATATTATATTTAAGAGAGAAGGAAAGGTTTAAGTTATTTCCTCTTTCCCCTTCTGAAGTAGTTCCCTGCCTTTCAATCGGTTTTTTTCTTTCTAAAGGCAAATTAAAGGATATATTACCACTTATCCCTTTAAATAAGCTTTTTAACTTTATCTCTTCATCTAAATGGATCTCTTCCTTAAACGGAATAGAAAAAGAGCTTAAAAGACCATTGATAATATCTTTTTTTGTTATATCCTTTGCAAATATATTACTATTTAATCCTAATAAAGATAAAATTAATATTAAATATAATTTGATTACGATTTTCAAAACTAGCCTATTAATGAGATTAGTATTAATTAATATTAAAAAACAAGGGTGGCATTTTACATGCCACCACATTAGCAAAGTATATTTTTCTCCTCTTTAAAGATCTTAAATTTAATATTTTAATTTTTAAAAATTTTATTTAAAGATCTAAGCATTCTTAGTGATTACAATATCTTTATTCCCCAAGATATTGCGCAATAGATGGAAGCCCATCCTTTCTTGGGGTTTGATTCCATTTTGATATGAGATAATATTTCTCACCCTCCATTATTCTGCATTCAGCTTCTAAATACTCTTCTGCTGCTTTAGTATCCATATCAGTTGTATGATTAACAAAAGATAAAGTTCTTATATAATATAATGGAATCAAAGAGTTGAGCAACTCAACTCTATCTTTTTGTTCATCTCTATATGCAACAATATAATCAAAAAGTATCCTTGCCCAAAGATCAGCAGGTACATCAACTTCTGGTATCTTCATCTCTTTAATCTTAAGTATTTCCTCTAAATTTATAGGTGCTACAACCTTTTGCCAGAATGAGCCATATTTTTTCTCTCCCTCAATAAAGCTTTTATAAAGGTTTTCAACATTAACCTTTACCTCTGGGGGATTCTCTTTAACACCCAATCCAAAGCCAAATATACTTGTTGGCCTACTTTCTTCTAACTCCTTCCATATGAATTCAAAGTCTACTGCAAGCTGAAAAACAGTGCCAACAACCTGAAAAAACATAGGACCAAGGTGAGCACTTGGATCTTTTGCCCTATGTGCCTTTGGTGCACCAAGAAAAGCTTGACAAACATTAAAGCCCCTTGCCATAGCTATGGTTGTCATCCATATATCGATTCCGAACTCAGAGACAACATCACTCCAGCTCTTCTCAGTTAGGTATGCCCTGGCAAGTCTACCTGAAAAGCCAAAATCACCAGCAATTGGCTGCCTTGTTCTTAATCCATAAAGCACCCTAGTTAAAGGATAAGTAATATTATTTGTTATGGTGCCATCATATTTATGTCTTACATAGATTGGTATAACATAATCATAACCCATGTATAAAGGCTCAGCAAGATACTGGATCCACTCTCCAGTTATGCTTTTTAGGTCTGCATCTACCATAACAATAGCCTTTGCGCCAAGCTCCACTCCTGCTTCAAAAAGATTTCTTATATTTCTACCTTTCCCCTTTACTCCAGGAGGAGTAGAGATATAAATTTTTGGTGTCTTTGTATTACTTGTTAAAAACACATCTTTTGTATTATCTGGTGAATTATTATCTACATTAATAATAACCGCATCTTTACGACTAAAATATTTGGTCAACCCTTCATCCACCTTTGATATAACAAAACCAATTGAATCCTCCTCTTTGTAAGAGGGTATACCAACAACAATTTCAGCCTTTTTTATCTTGTTAGGATTTACTATAATCCTCTCCATGACCTCCTCCTTATTATTAAAAGCTTTAATGGTTATTTTTAAAAACTATCAACTGCTTCTTCTTCTGAGTAAAAAAATTCAAAAACCTTATCAAGTTTTGTCAATTCAAAAACACTTTTTACACTCTCTTTTGCACAACATAATTTAATATCCCCTTCTTTCCTTACCCTCTTAAGTATTGAGACAATAACACCTAATCCAGAGCTATCTATAAAATCTACATCACTAAGATTTAAAACAATATTCTTTTTGCCTTCTTCAATAAACTTTATCATTTCTTTTTTGAATCCTGGTGCTGAATTACTGTCGATCCTTTTCTCTTTTGGCTTAACAACAAATATTGAATCTTTCTCATAGGTCGTAAGTTCCATAATATCCTCCTCTTAAAATAATTAATGTGTAATCCTTAATTCTTATCGATTTTCATCTTCCTCTCTTAAACTTATCTAATACTGGCCTTTCTAAAAAAGATCTTTTACCCCTTTTAATATATAATAAAGACTCTAAAATTATACTATTTGTGTTAACATTTAATGATTTATTTATCTTGCCATTTTCATATATGCCAGCATAATACCCATAAGTAGGATGAAAAAGTTTTTCAACTCTCTTTTTAAGTTTTTTTGAATATTCATCCTCAAAGATTGCCCACCAAGCAAAAGCCGCTTTTGTGCTCATATTTTTTAATTGAGGATAAGGTTTACCATTATGACTAACACAAACCCATGATTTATTATTCAAAAATATATTGTTATATGTAAACCATGGAGGACGATCCATAGAATCCTCACTAACAGCGGTTAAGATATCTTTTATTTCCCACCTTTTTTTCTGAACCTTATAGATCCTATTTATATAGTCATGATATTTCTCATCGATGCCGTTTAACTCAATCTTAGAAAGGAAAAATGGTTCACTAGTTAAAAAAGCATTTGACCTTTTATCATAAGGGATAGATATGCCGAAAATATTAGTAAAAGATATATTATCATAATCAAGAGCAGCTCTTACATCTAAGTCCCATAATAGACAACCTGTTGCAGCATACTGTTCATAACCGAACCTTCCTTCCTGTCTAATAATCTCGATTATCCCATTAAAGAATGTACCATTTAACTCTTTATCTTTTACTAACCTATAAAACTTCCAACGTTCTATTACTTCATCTATCAATTTTTTGAAATCAGGATACCAAGATTTTGTGATCCTAAGCCATATAAGCATTCTTGAAATATCAATAGCAGACCAGCCACTTCCTTTATTTGATGGACGATTTTTTATATCAACCATCTTCCCAGTATTAGTTGCATATTCACGATTAGGAAGCTCATCATTATAAAGAGGCATAAGCTTTAAGGTTTCAAGAAATTTTTTTGTTTTTTTATAAAATGCAACAGAATCAATAACACCTAATTTTTCTGCAGCAATAAAGCCTGCTAAAGAAGATGCCATATCCCACAAGGTAGCATATCTATATCGGTGAACTGAATTTATAAGTCCTGTATTTATTTGATAATTTGCTTCAAAATATTGCCATGCGATTTTTGCAATCTCCATCTCAGAATCGTTAAGAGTAAACAAAGAAGAAGGTGGAGGAGTAACAAAAATAGTTGACGGTGTTATTGTTTCTTCAATGATTTTTCCCCTTTTTTTAGGTTGAACTTTGATCATTTTTTTAAACGGATAAATAGATGTGCTTGTTGTTGGTTTGTAAATGATAATTGACCTGCTATAAATAGGCGGTTGGATATCTCCTTGTTTAGCATAAGAAGGTTCTTCTTTTTTTTCTTGAAGTACAGGAAATCCTCTACTTAGAGGTGTATAATTTTCAAGAGATGATGTTGCTTCTTCTTTTTTTGTTATCCCCTCTTCCCATTTTGTTTTTTTCGCAATAACCTTTTCTTCTTCCCTTATAACCGCCAATGGCCTTGGGTAATAATCCCTTGAGACTGTTATTAAACTTGGCTTCTTTTTTTCTTTTAACCCTGGCTTTGGGCCATTGTATGTTGAAAATTTAAAGGTATTATCAAGCTCAACAATAAAGATATCATCCTTTTTTAAAGAGATTGTTCTGCCACTTAACTTTGCAAGATTAATTTCTGAGATGATCTTATCCAATCTTTTTTTTAAGCTTTTTTTCTCATCTTCCCACCTGCTTTTTCCAGCAAGATATAATTTTATTCCTTCTGCCCATGTATCATATGCTTTAGAATTATTATCCTTCTCATATGCTATTGTGGCAAGAATATAGGCAAAAGCAGCATCTTTTAATTCTTTTTTTCCCTTTCCCCTCTTTAATATCTCTTTTGCAAGTATCTCAAGCTTTTTAGCTGCTTGATTATATTCAGATTTTTTATATAAAAACATTATGGTTTTATATTTTGGAATTATTGATTGAGCTATACCATCCTTAGCATAAGTTAAGCTCACAAAAAAAATTAATATAATTATAAATATATAACGAAATAGAGACACTTTATCCCCTTTAGTTGTTCAGTTAGTTACTTTTCCTTGATTTAGGTAAACAGTGAATCTGACTGAAAAAAGCATCAGATTGGACAATATCATAATAATCCTTTCTTCTTGTTTTCCCTTTTTTAAAGAGTTTTCCTTTAACCTTATATAAAAGTGTTTCAAGGACAATAGCATTGGTACTTAATGTGATTATTTCATTATACCCCCCGGTTAATTCATACCTTCCTTCATACCAACCTTGTTCCTTATCATAACAACATCTTAAGCTGTTTAGGAGAAGTTTGCTGTAGTTAGTTTTCCATAATGCCCAGATGCCAAAAGCGGCTTTTGTGGCAACTGTAGCAGATTTTTTTACATATTCCCCACTATCAGTTATTGTATTCCATGGATAGCCATCAACATATATGGTATCATAAACAAAATATGGTGGCCCTGCTAACTGATGATCGGTTCTTGCAGTAAATACCCCGTCAATTTTATATCGTCTCTCCTGAACTTTATAAATAAGATAGGCAATTCTTGCCATCTCTGTATCAGTATGAATGGTATCAGGATTATATAAATCAAAAACCTTATCCCAATTAAACTCCATCCCGTCTAATAGAAAAGGAAGGGTTACAACTGGAGCACGTGTTCCTGTTTTTCTGTAATCACGACTATCATAGGGAATATCAATTCCATATATAGTTACAATACTATATGGTTCGATTTTTGATGCCTTTTCAGTATTGAATCCCCAAAGCTGAAAACCTTTAGCAGCATATTCCTCATAACCAAGCCTTCCTTCTTGAAAAAAAGTGAGTTTATTATGAACTTTTGTAGCACTGTAAAGGGTGCCACAATCATCGATCAGATCACAAAAACTCCACCTTAAAATTGCTTTATCAATATATTCGCTATAAACAGGGTATCTCTCTTTTACAATCTTTAGCCATATCAACAATCTTCCCAAGTCTATTGCTGACCAACCAATCTCACCAGGCTGGTTTGCATAATTTACCATCACCCCATTTTGTGTGTTATACACCTTATTAGGAAGCTTTCCCCTCAGGAGATCCATATTATTAAGGGTAAAAAGTAGTCTGCTTAAACGTTCATCAAATTCACATCTGTTGATAATCTTTAACTCATAGCTTGCTGTTAATGCGGCAAGATAATCTCCTATATGCCACATAGTAGTAGTTGGATAGTTATTTACTGAATTAATAAGACCAGTTTTCGGATTATAATTTTTCTCAAAATATTTCCATGCAATTCTTGCCCAGCTCTTTTCAACTTTTGTAAGATTTCCATGCCTTCCTTGATGAAATAAAGTTGAATCCTTTATAGTCACTGCACTTTTATATGTTGCCTTAACTACCATCCCACATCCTGCAAATATGAAAGGCAAAAAAAGGAAGAAAAAGATAATTAATGCATGTATTATTCTCATATTATTTGAATCCTTTACATTTGTTCCTATGACCTGGATAACATTTATTTCCAGGAATAAACTCTTTTTTGATATATTTATCCCAAAGGCTTTCCTTATTACCAAATTTCAAAAGCTTTCCCTGAACTTTATAAAGCAAACATTCAAGAATTATTCCATTGTTATTAGCAGTAAAAATATTTATTAAACCACCACTTTTTTCATACTTACCTTCATAAAAGCCTTTTTTGGGATTATATAGGGTAGAAATTGTGCTAAAGAGAAGATCTGTATATGGTGTATCCCATAAAACCCATAGTCCAAAAGCAGCCTTTAAAGCTATTGCTGAAAACTGAGGTACAAATTTCCCAGTTTCTGTAATTGTATTCCAGGGGTAGCCATCGCTAAAAATCGTATCATATACAAAATAAGGAGGTCCATCCAACTGATGTTCAGAGCGAGCAGTAAGAATTCCGTCAATCATGTATCTTTTTTCCTGCACTTTGTAAATCCGCTGAGCAAATTCGGCAATGATTTTATCAGTATGATACATATCATCATCATCTCTATCACTGCCTTTGTCCCAGTTAAGCTCAATCCCGTCAAGTACATAACTTTCACAAACTACATAATTATGAGCAGCTAATTCTCTTGGATCCCTTGTGTCATATGGTATATCAAGTCCATAGATTTTTATAAAGCTATAAGGTTCAGGCATGGATGCCCTTTTTGTATCAAATCCCCA
>JAFDIG010000110.1 GCA_019308145.1 Deltaproteobacteria bacterium
TTGGGCTTTACATTTGCAGAAAAACTGTTAGCGATAAAAGCATCAAAATCAGAGGTACATGCTGGTGAAATAGTTACTGTTTCACCTGATAGGCTAATGTCCTTAAGTGCCAGCACTGGAATAGTTATAAACCTCTTCTATGAACTTGGGGTAAAAAAAGTAAAAAATCCTTCAAAGATAGTTTTAATCCTCGACCATGAAGTTCCTGCACAAAGTATAATAGATGCAAATGGACATAAGATGGTGCGAGAATTTGCGCGTGAACAGGGTATAACTCATTTTTTTGATATAGGAGAAGGTATCTGTCATCAATTGATGGTTGAAAAAGGTCTGGTATCTCCTGGTGAACTTTTATTGGGTAAAGATTCTCATACAACAACACATGGTGCCCTTGGAGCTTTTGCTACGCCAATTGATGCAACAGAAATGGCCTGCTTATGGGCTACTGATAAAACGTGGCTCAGAGTTCCTGATTCAATAAAAATCAATTTAAAAGGAAAATTTAAACCAGCAGTTTTTGCTAAGGATCTGATATTAAAAATAATTGGTACAATATCGTCAGATGGAGCAACCTATATGTCAGTTGAATTTCAAGGCGAAGGTGTTTCTCAGTTATCCATTTCTGATAGAATGACAGTAGCAAACATGTCAGTGGAGATGGGAGCAAAAAATTCTGTGTTCTTTGTTGATAAGATAACGAAAAATTTCATGAAAAGGTTTGATAAAAAAGAGTATCAGGCTATCTACCCTGATCAGGATGCTCATTATGAAAGGGTTTTGGACGTCGATATAGATGAGCTAACACCTCAAATTGCCTGCCCTCATAGTGTTGATAATGTAAAAAAGGTAGAAGAAGTTGAAGGAATAAATATTGATCAGGTTTTTATAGGCTCTTGTACAAATGGAAGACTGGAAGATATTGCTATTGCAGCAAAAATTTTAAAAGGGAAAAAAGTTCATCCTTATGTACGTTTAATAATAGGTCCAGCTTCAAAAGAGATTGAGATCGCGGCTATGCGTAAAGGTTTTCTTGAAACACTTTTACAAGCAGGAGCAATAATCATTCCCCCAGGGTGTGGCCCTTGCTTTGGAGCACACTCAGGTATTTTAGGGGATGGTGAACGAGCTATTGCTACAACAAATCGAAATTTCAAAGGTCGTATGGGCAACCCTAAATCAGAAGTTTTTTTAGCAAGTCCTGCTACTGCAGCAGCTTCAGCAATTCAAGGTAAAATTAGCGATCCTCGGAGGTTTTTTGATGAAAAATGATTCTATAGAAACAAAAAGGAGTAACTTTAAAAAACGGATTCAACAAAAAAGAATAATAGTTGCACCTGGTGCTTATGATGCATTCAGTGCAAAACTTATTGAACAGATCGGATTTGAAGCACTCTATATTACAGGTGCAGGAATCTCAGCCTCTCTTTTGGGTTTACCTGACATAGGATTGGTTACTATGAATGAGATGGTTGATCAGGCAAAAAGGATTGTGGATGCTACAAGTCTGCCAATAATCTGTGATGCTGATACAGGATATGGAGGCGTTTTAAATGTCATGCGAACAGTTAAGGAATTTGAAAAGGCAGGTGTTTGTGCAATTCATATTGAAGATCAAGTAATACCTAAAAGATGTGGGCATTTAGAGGGTAAACGTGTTATCTCAACTGATCAAATGGTGGATAAATTAAAGGCTGCCTTAGATACAAGAGAGGATAAAAACTTTTTGATTATCGCTCGCACCGATGCAAGAGCTATTTTTGGCCTTTCAGAGGCAATTGAAAGAGGACATCTATACGCTGAAGCAGGTGCGGATATAATCTTTGTAGAAGCACCAGAAAGTATTGAAGAGTTAAAGGAGATAGGAAAATCTTTTGATAATATTCCCATCCTTATAAACAGAGGAGGGGGAGGAAAAACGCCAGCGCTTTCTGCTTCTGATTTAGAAGCATTAGGTTTTAGAATTGTCATTTTCCCTGGAGATGCCCAAAGGGCTGCGGGCAAAGCAATTCTAAATGTTATGAAAAGTTTAAAGGAAACCGGTAATACAGATAAGGTTTTAGATTTAATGATGAGCTTTGAAGAACGGTTTGATCTGTTAGGTCTTGCTCGTTTTCAAGAATTGGAATCATTATATACTAGAAGCAAAAAAGATTAGAAGTAACTATATCACTACTTTAAAATAGATCAGCAAGTTTCTCGACCATATAAAAGGGTTTAAATCTTATGATGAAAAATGACTCGATATCAGATGAAAATCTGATTCTTTGAACTAATAACCTAAACAGCCTCTCCTGGGATATAGAAATTGATATACTTATAATCGGTGCTGGTGGATGTGGTTTTGTTGCAGCTTTAGCTGGGGCTGAAAAAGGTGTTGAGATTTTTCTTGTGGAAAAGGAAAAGATAGCAGATGGGAATACCTCTTTAAGTCAAGGTATGGATTTATGGAAAAAAATTCATTCATAATAAATAAAGAAAGGGGGATATCCCCCTTTCTTTACCCTTTCTTCTCTTTTTCCTTTAATGCCTTTAATATCTTCTCTGGTGTTATAGGTAGGTCCTTTATTCTTACCCCTATTGCATCATGGATAGCATTTGCAATAGCAGGGGCGGTTGGCACGCATGCTGGCTCACCTATTCCTTTTGCACCTAAAGGACCAAGCTCATCTATAGTTTCTACCAATATAGGCACAATAGGTATTTTATCCTTTGCGGTTAAAATCTTATAATCCAAAAAATTATCATTCATTACTTTTCCTTGTTTTAGGATCAGCTGCTCTGTTAAAGCATAACCTGTGCCCATAACCGCTGCACCATAAATTTGGCCTTCTAAAAGCATTGGATTAAGTGCTCTTCCAACATCATGTGCAGCAAAATATTTTTTTATCTCAACATGACCTGTTTCAGTATCAACCTCTACCTCCACACCTGTTGTACCATAAGCATAGGTACATGAAAGATTACCTTTAAATTCTTGGTTCAACATCTCATTTGGAGGATCGTAAAAGGTTTCTGCCATTATCATTGTTCCATGTTTAGAAAAATGAGCTCGTCTTAGAAGCTTATCAAGTGGCATCTGTTTCTCAGAATTTTCAGGTTCATCTTTTAAATAAATCACCCTATTTTTTATATCAAGATTTTCAGGATCTACATTGAAATATTTACCTGCTATATCCAAGATCTCTTTTTTTATTTTATTTGCTACCATAATAGCAGCGTTACAGCTTACAAATGCCTGCCTTGAAGCATGGGTACCAACATCCCATGGGCAAATGGATGTATCACCCTTTATAATTTGGATATCCTCTGGGAAAACACCTAAAACCTCTGCGGCTACTTGAGAAATCACTGTTTCTGAGCCTTGGCCAATCTCCACAGCGCCTGTAATTACACTTATCTTCCCAAAATCGTCAACCTTCATTATCATACCATGACCATCTGACTTATATACCCTTGCACCACCACCAACATGGATAAGAGAACTCATTCCTACCCCTCTTTTTTTCTTTTTATTCTTCTTTGCATCCTTCCAGTTGAGTCCTTCTCCAACACTTTCTATACATTCCTTAAGACCGCATGTAGTAACCTTAAAATTTTGAGGAGTTATCTCTCCAGGCAAATTCACATTTATAAGTCTGAATTCCATTGGATCAATGCCTGCAGCTTCTGCTAAGATATCCATAGAAGATTCAACAGCAAATGTAGCCTGTGGATTTCCATATCCCCTCATTGCTTGAGCATAGATATTATTTGTATAAACACTTCTTGCAGTATATTTGATATTTGGCACCTTGTATAGAGAAGATATTGGAACCATCATAACAGATGGAGTAGTTGCACCCCAAGAGGTATAAGCACCATTATCCAAAAGCATATCAACTTCCCTAAAGGTGAGGTTACCATCCTTTTTGCATCCTTGTGAAATCTTGATAATGGCTGGTTGTCTCGGAGGTTGAGCAAAAAATTCCTCCTCCCTTGTAAATAGGATCTTAACAGGTTTACGGGTGCGATATGCTAAAAGTATAGCAATATATTCATAAACATGTGTATCTAATTTTGAGCCAAATCCTCCACCAATCACTGTATTTATCACCCTTGTATTCTTACCTTTTAATCCCATTGCCTTTAATGCAGCATTAAAATCGTTTTGAGCAAGAAAAGGAATTTGCGTAATGCTATAAATAGTAAGATTATTATCAAGATCAAAAAGAGCAATACAGCCACTTGTTCCCATACAACAATGGGTAACCCAGGTTACTCTAAAACTATCCTCTACAATAAAATCAGATTCTTTTTTTGCTTGCTCCACATCCCCTGCGATCAGCCGCCAAGGAAGTTTTAAAATATTATTTTTTAATGGTTTGCCTTTAGCATCATATTCATGAATTAATATAGCATCTTCTTTTACTGCTTCCTCTGGATCAAAAAGACCTGGCAAAGGCTCATAATCTACCTTAATTAGATCTAAAGCCTCCTCAGCAATATCAGGATCAATAGCAGCAACAGCTGCTACCTCATCTCTATACTGTCTTACCTTATCCTTTTTTAAAACAGGTTGATCCTTCATAAAACCAATACGGATCTCTGGAGTATTAAAACCAGTAATAACTGCTCTTACCCCTGGTAACTTCTCTGCTTTAGAAGTATCAATGTTAAGGATCCTTGCATGTGGATACTTGCTATAAAGAATTTTACCATAGAGCATGCCAGGAAGTTTTAAATCATGTATATAAATAGCCCTTCCTGTTACTTTTTCTCTTGCATCTACCTTGGGAACCCTTTTCCCAACACTCTTTAATTGTGATTCCATCATGGTTCCCTCCTTTCGCTTGCTTTCTTTATTGCTTCTATAATCTGGACATAACCAGTACATCTGCATAAATTACCAGCTATCGCAGTTCTTATATCATCTTCAGAAGGATTTTTGTTTTCATCAAGAAGGGCTTTAGCACTCATAATCATACCAGGTGTACAAAAACCACACTGTACAGCACCATTTGCAACAAATGACTCCTGTATAGGATGAAGATTACCATTTAAGGTTGCCAATCCTTCAATTGTGGTTACTTCACACCCCTCAACCTCCATCACAGGGAATAGACAAGAATTTATTGCTTTACCATCAACAATTACAGTGCAAGCACCACATTCACCTTTACCGCAACCCTCTTTTGCACCAGTTAATTCAAAGGTTTCTCGTAAAAGGTGAAGTAGACTCCAATGAGGTTCTACCTCTGCTTCTACATCTTCACCATTTAGTTTAAAGGATATAACCTTTTTCATCTTTTGCCTCCTATACTATCTCCTATACTATATTAGCCCTTTTGAAGGAGATAGTAGCAACACGTTTTGTTAAAACCCTTATCATCTCTCTTCTATACCATGCCTCTCCTCTAATAGAATCCCTGGGGCTTGCTTCTTTAGATGCAATATTTCCTGCCTCAGCTAAAACTTCATCTGTTAAAAACTTCCCAGTTAAAAATTCTTCTGCTTTAAATGCCCTTATAGGAGTAGGAGCTGCAACCCCTAACCCAATGCGAGCCTTTTTTATACTTTTATCTTCATTCATTGCTAAAGAGATGGCAACTCCAAGAATAGGAAGATCCATTGCCTTTCTTCTCGACAACTTCCAATAAGCTGATCCAGATAGTTTAGATGGCTTGGGAATGATAAACTCCTTTAATATTTCGTCCTGTTTCATTACTGTTTCCCCAGGGGCTATAAAAAAATCTTTGAGCTCTACCTCTCTTTCACCTTTTGATGAGATTAACAGGCAAGAAGCATCCAAAACTAAAAGTGGGCATGCTGTATCTGCTGATGGAGCTGCATTTGCGATGTTTCCACCAATAGTAGCAACATTTCTAATCTGAACAGAACCTAAATTGATTACCGCATCATATAGTGCAGTAAGTTTCTCTTTTATCACAGTTGACGTTTCAAGTTCACGGTGTGTTGTCATTGAGCCTATTCTTATTTTATCCTTCTCGTCTTTTATATATGCCATATTAGGTACAGAACGAAGGGAGATGAGCACATCAGGAAATATCCTCTTTCTCTTTAATAAAACCATTACATCAGTGCCACCAGCTATCAGCTTTGCATTAGAACCAAATTTTTCCATTAACGAGAATACCTCATCCAGGCTGGTTGGCTTTAAATAATCAAATTTTTTCATTTTATCCCCCTAACATTTGTAGAAAATAGTTCCTTAAAAAATAAAAGATATAGATATAACACAACATATAAATTAAGGTTTAAGTTATGGTTTCTTCTCTATGGTCAAATACTCTTTTGCTTTTTCTCTGACTTCTTGGGAGAGCTCCATAATCAACTATTTCAACCTTACCAGAAACCATAATCCGTTTTTTTATTTCTCCCTCAATAATGGTTGAGAGTTCTTTATCTTTTGATGGATCCCTACCTTTTTCTCTTTCCACCTTTATGGTCATATAATCTTTACCATCGGCTTTTCTTTCTAAATGCACTTGATATTCACTGCCAATACCATTTATGCCTGACAAAATATGATCTATCTGACTAGGATATATATTTACTGCTCTAAAAATAAACATATCATCAGTTCTGCCAAGTAATCTATCATGACGAGGGAGTATAGAACCACATGGGCATTCACCAGGAATTATTCTTGTGAGGTCCCTTGTGCGATATCTTACTAAAGGGGAAGCTTCTTTTCTAAGAGTGGTAACCACCATTTCGCCTGTCTCCCCTTCAGGCACTGGTTCAAGTGTATCAGGATCTAAAATCTCAAGTATATAATAATCTGCCCAATAATGAATACCTGTATGATATATACAATCTAAACCTGTCCCAGGCCCATATAATTCTGTCATTCCTGGGATATCAAATATATGTTCAACACCTAAAAGATCTTTAATTCGTGCTCGCATTGCATCACTACTTCTTTCTGATCCAAAAATCACCTTTTTAAGATTTATTTTCTCTTTTAAACCTCTTTTTTCAATCTCCTCAGCCATCAGGAGTCCCATAGAAGCAGTACAACATAAGACTGTAGATTGAAAATCAATAAGAAATTCACACTGCATATCAACATTACCAGGACCAATAGGTATGGCCATAGCACCAAAACGCTCAACA
>JAFDIG010000111.1 GCA_019308145.1 Deltaproteobacteria bacterium
TGGATTTTATGCAAGAAAATGGAAACAAAAAAGTGTGTTAGGAACTTTAATGGATCCAGTTGCTGATAAACTTTTAATAATCTTATCTTTGATAGGATTAGTGAATTTGGAAAGAGTACCTTTCTGGATTGTAGAAATTATTGTTGGCAGAGAAATAGCAGTTACTGGCCTTCGTTCAGTCGCAGCTGCTAAAAATATTATTCTTCCTGCAAGCAGAATCGCAAAATATAAAACAACATATCAAATTGTTGCTATTATAGGGTTAATGATCCATTATCAATATTTTTGTATTAACTTTCACAAAGTTGGTATATTTTTCCTCTGGATCGCTCTTTTTCTTACCATCTACTCAGGCTATAACTATTTTAGGAAAATATTTAAACAAGTGCTTTGTTAAAACCAAACTTTCCCTTTTTCAATGAAGTACAATATACTATAACTAATTAAAATCAATAAAAATATTTGTACTTGAAGAGATTCAGTTATAATCATTAATCTACTTTTTGATGGCAATGATTTCATGATAACATTTCATCAATCTATCAGCTATTATACCTGCTAACCGCTTTATAATAGTCATACCATGTGCAGGATATCTCTCAAATGTACGTAAAAGCCTTTCTCCATCAATCTTGATCACCTTGCTCTCTTTCACGCATTCAGCTGAAGCAGTATATCTGTTAGGCTCTATAAGCGCAGACCAACCAAAAACTAAACCTGTCTTATCCAATAAAAAGGATATCCGTTTTCCCTCTTGACCATGGATAACGATATCGATCGCTCCTTCTTCCAAGATATAAAGAAACTCAGCAAAATCTCCTTCTTGAAAAAGGAAATGCCCTGCTAAAAAATTTTCTTCAATTACAAATTTAGCTATCTCATCAATAATATGAGAAGGAATTCCATGAAAAAGTTCTACTTCTTTTATGAACATAATGATCACCTCCTCTATCTAAGCTTTGCTATTTTGCATTAATGAAAAATATATATATTAATTATATCACATTTTGTAAGCTTAGTGTTAAAATTTTCTAAAAACTCTTTTCTACCTATCGGTTTTTATTGACACTCCCTTCCCTTTTCGTTTATTATAAAAAATAAAATAAATTCTTTAGGAGAAAATATGAGTTGGTTTAGAAAAGAAGAGCCACCTTTAATTCCAAAATTAAAAGAAAAAGAGAGACCTGATTTATGGGTTAGATGCAAAAATTGTCAAGAAATAATTTACAGATTAGAAATAGAAAGAAACTTAGACGTTTGCCCCAAATGTAATTACCATTTTCAGATACCAGCAGAAAAAAGATTATCTTTAATTGTCGATGAAGGAACCTTTGAGGAAATAGATAAAAACCTATCATCAGTAGATATTTTGAAATTTAAGGATACTAAAAAATACTCTGACAGAATTAAAGATGCCCAAAAAAAGATAGGTAAAAAAGATGCTTTTGTTAGTGGAAAAGCAAGGATTGGAGGCTATCCAGTCTTTATTGGTATTTTTGAGTTTAAATTTATGGGAGGAAGTCTTGGATCTGTTGTAGGCGAAAAGGTTACCAGATTGGTAGAAAATTCTATGGAAAACAAAACCCCTCTTTTAATCTTTACTGCCTCAGGTGGTGCCAGAATGCAAGAAGGCGTCTTTTCCCTTATGCAGATGGCAAAAACAAGCGCAGCAATTGCTAGGCTCAAAAATATGGGTGTTCCATATATAACTGTTTTAACTGATCCTACAACAGGCGGAGTAAGTGCCAGTTTTGCCATGTTAGGTGATATTATTTTAGCTGAACCTAAAGCTATGATAGGTTTTGCTGGTCCAAGAGTGATAAAAGAGACCATAAAAGCAGAGCTGCCTCCAGGTTTTCAAAGAGCTGAATATCTATTAGAACATGGGATGATAGATAGAATAGTGCCAAGGCAAGAAATGAAAAAAACCTTAATACTTCTTTTAGATCTTCTTTCTCACTAAGTTTTTTAAATGGATTACAAAAATTCTCTTGAATATCTCTATAGCCTTTCCCGCTTTGGGATGCTTTTTGGCCTTAAAAATATAAAAGATTTACTTGATGATATTGGAAATCCAGACAAAAAATTGAGATTTATTCATATTGCTGGAACAAATGGGAAAGGTTCTACTGCTTTTATGATATATAAAATATTAGTTGAAGCAGGGATGAATGCAGGAATTTATACGTCTCCACATCTTTCTTCTTTTTGCGAAAGAATCATGGTTGCAGATGAAATGATACCAGAAAAAGATGTAGCAAATCTTACAGATTTTATTCGTTATCAGATTGAAAAAAAAGGCAAGCCATCCTTTTTTACATTCTTCGACTTTACTACAGCAATGGCTCTTCTATATTTCTACCAAAAAAAAGCTGATCCAGTAATACTTGAAGTTGGTTTAGGGGGGAGACTTGATTCAACCAATATTGTCTCCCCTTTAATCTCTATAATTACCAACATTGAAAAAGATCATCAGGATGTTTTAGGAGACTCTATCTATGATATAGCAAAAGAAAAAGCAGGAATAATAAAAAAAAATATACCTGTGATAACAGGTGAAACTAAAAATAATGCCTTAAAAGTGATAACAAAAAAAGCAAAGCAACTTAATGCGCCTCTTTATGTTTTGGGTAAGGATTTTAATTATAAAATAAAGGCTCATAATATATTTGATTATTCAGGGATTAAATACAAATTAACTGATCTAAAGATATCCCTTTTGGGTGTTCATCAATTTTTCAATGCTTCATTAGCCCTTGCTACAATAGAAATCCTAATAAATAAGGGAGTTAAAATTAATATCTATGATATTTATAATGGAATTGAAAAATCAAAATTAAATGGAAGACTTGAGATTGTTAAAAGAAAACCGACTATAATATTAGATGTAGCTCATAATCTTGATGGAGTTATCTCCTTAAAAAAATCATTAGAAAATGGATTTAATTGGAATAAACTCTTTTTAATAATAGGGATTATGAAGGATAAGGATATAAGGAGTATAGTAGAAACTATATCATTTCTGGCAGATAAAATCATATTCAGTCAACCCAAAATAGGTAGAGCAGCAACACCAAAAGAGATATTACAACAATGCGAGGGACTACCTCTCCCTTTTTGTGAAATATCCCCACAAATTCCAATGGCTATTGATAAAGTATTAAAAGAGGCATCTTTAGATGACTTGATCTTAATAACAGGCTCATTTTATACAGTAGGAGAGGCAAGAGAATACCTATTAAATCTTCCAACAGGTAAAAGAATTTGATGAAATTTAAAAATTTTTATAAGATTTTTAATATTATCATATTTATTATTATCTTTTTATCCTTATCTACTTTTCTATTTGCTGAAGAACCAAAGGTTTTAACCATTCCTATAAGCTCATTAAAAGGCCCTATAACAATCGAAGCAAACCGTCTTACATATAATCGTGATAAAGGTCTTTACACTGCTTCTGGAAAAGTAATGATAAAATTTAATGAATATAAAATAACAGCAAATTTTATACAATATAATATAAAAAATTTTGAATTAATTGCAAGAGGAAACGTTCTTATCATACACAAAGGAGATAAATTATATAGTGATAGTGTTCATTTAAATACTAAAAACAAAACAGGAGAAATAATCAATGGTAAAATCTTTCTCTCAAGAGGAAGTTTTCATATAACAGGTGGAAAAATCAAAAAGGTCGGGGAAAAGAGATATATAATATATGATGGTACCCTTACATCATGTGATGGGAAAAGACCTGACTGGAGATTTACAGGCAAAAGACTAAATGTTGAGATCGAAGGTTTTGCTGTTGTCTCAGGGGTTACTTTTCAGATAAAAAATTATCCCTTGATATATGTACCATGGGGGATATTCCCGGTAATCACTGAAAGACAATCTGGCTTTCTTGTACCAAAACTGGGATATTCGAGTAAATATGGGCCTAAGATATCTATCCCTTTTTTCTGGGCTATAACTGATCAATTTGATTCAACATTTTATCTTGATTATCTGGGAAAAAGAGGGATAAGAGGGAGAAGCGACTTTAGATGGGCATGGCTTAGAAATTCTTATGGGAGACTATCTCTTTTTTATATTGATGATCATGATTACAATGATAATAGATGGGCTATTTTTGGGAAATTCGCCCATTATCTTAATAATAATCTTTATATAAAGGGAGATATAGATCTTGTTAGCGATAATGAATATCCTAAAGACTTTGGTGAGGATATAAAATATAGATCCCAACGTTACCTTAGATCCCAAATCTTCTTAGGAAAAAGATGGTCAAATGCTCATTTATTAGCAAGGATGGTATATTTTGATGATCTTATAAAAACAAGTAATGATGAAACAGTCCAAATTTTACCTGAAATAATTGGATATATTTCTCCTATAAAGCTTTACCAAGGGATTCCTTTATATTTCGGAGGGGATTTAGATTTTATTCACTATTGGCAAGAAGAAGGGAAAAAAGTAGACAGGTTTTATTTTGCTCCTACCCTTTTCTTACCTTATAGATTTATGGATCGATTTGAATTTTTATCTTATATATCACTGCTTGAAACATTTTATATAGATGAAAATGACGGTAGTGGCAGTACCAAAAGCAGAGAGGTATTAGATACAGGAATGAAAATAAGCACCACATTAATGAAGGTTTATCCTGTTTCCTTTTTATCAATAAAGGCTGTAAAACATACCATAGAGCCTGAAATTGGGTATAGATATACAAGCAGATCATCATATAAAGAACTCCCCCTTCTTGATGAAAGTGATATTATCCCACATAGAAATTGGATCACTTATGGTATAAAAAGTAGATTAATAGGAAAATTTGCCACTATTTCTGGTTCGCGCTTCTTAGAACTTTTAAGATTAAGGATCTACCAAAACTATAGTCTTGGTGATCCTATTGACTCTATTAATTTGATCCCTGATTCAGGTAAAAGACTCTCAAATGTTAGAGGAGAACTTACTGTTCATTTATCTCCTTATCTTTCTTACAGGTTTGACACATCATTAAACTGTTTTGAAAAAATGATACAAAGCTCAAACCATATCTTAACTATTACTGATAAACGAGGAGATTATTTTTTAACTGAAGTTAGATATACAGATGATTTAGTTGAAGAAATAAATGCAGGTGCTTTTCTAAAGTTTACAAATAATATTGATATTTTTGGCTCGACAAAGTATTCATATTTAGATGACATATTTATAGAGTCTAC
This sequence comes from Deltaproteobacteria bacterium, assembly GCA_019308145.1. Lineage (GTDB taxonomy): Bacteria > Desulfobacterota > JAFDIG01 > JAFDIG01 > JAFDIG01 > JAFDIG01. The sequence continues at coordinate 5,232 of JAFDIG010000111.1, forward strand.
TATCGGGGTTAATTTCAAATTTAACTGTTGGGGCATTCGTGTTATTCTTGCTGACAGAAGAAGGCCATCTGAAACAGAGATACTTTTTATTATAACCTTAAAAGGGATAGGAGATATAAAAGGAGAATTTTAATCATTTCATGCTGAAAAATGAAGTAGTAACTAATTAAAATCAAAAAAGGAGGAAAAATGAAAGGAGTGGTTTTAGCAGGAGGACTTGGAACACGACTTTTCCCTCTTACTAAAGTAACAAACAAACATTTGTTACCTGTATATGATAAACCTATGATCTACTATCCAATTCAAACCTTAATAAATGCTGGCATTACTGATATATTAATCGTTACAGGGGGAAATCATGCTGGTGATTTTTTAAGACTTTTAGGCAATGGGAAAGAATTTGGTTTAAAACATATTAATTATACCTATCAAGAAGGAGAAGGTGGAATTGCAGAGGCTTTAGGTTTAGCAGAATTTTTCGCAGAAAATAATAAGATCTGCGTAGTTTTGGGAGACAATATAATTGAAAAAAATATTAAAAAAGCAGTAGAAAACTTTAAAAAACAAAAAGAAGGGGCAAAGATTATTCTTAAAGAAGTACCAGATCCAAACCGTTTTGGAGTACCTATTTTAGATGGTGAAAAGGTGATTAAAATCGAAGAGAAACCTAAAAAGCCAAAATCTCCCTATGCTGTTATTGGAATATATTTATATGATTCTACTGTTTTTGATATTATAAAGACTTTAAAGCCTTCTGATAGAGGAGAGTTGGAAATAACAGATGTTAATAATGCTTATATTAAAAAAGGCACTATGACATGGGAAATTCTCGATGGTTGGTGGACTGATGCAGGCACTATTCCATCACTTCTTCAAGCATCTAATTTAGTTGCTAAAACTGGTGCAAATAAGTTAGAATAGGAGGTAAAAATGGATCTGATCAATGGTGTTGTAACAAAAAAGTTAAGGGTCATCCCTGATGAAAGAGGAAGACTTATGGAGATAATGAGAAATGATGACCCTTTTTTTGAAAAATTTGGACAGGTTTATCTTTCCACTACCTATCCTGGCGTGGTAAAGGCGTGGCATTACCATTCAAAGCAATCAGACAATATAGCAACAGTGAAGGGAATGATAAAATTAGCCCTTTATGACGCTCGTGAAGATTCCTCTACCTTTGGAAAGATAAATGAATTCTTTATTGGTGAACATAATCCTATGCTCGTCCATGTTCCACCTGGGGTATATCATGGCTGGAAATGCATAAGTGAAAGCGAAGCTTTAGTTATAAATATCCCTGATCATGTTTATGTATATGATGCACCTGATGAGTTCCGAATAGATCCTCATAATAACGATATCCCTTATAATTGGGCAAGAAAGGATGGATAAATGAAATTGCTTGTAACAGGTGGTTGCGGATTTATAGGAACGAATTTTATATATTACATGCTTGAAGAACATCCTCAATATAATATTGTTAATTTAGATAAACTTACCTATGCAGGCAATCCTGAAAATCTTAAAAGCTTAGAAAGGGATCATCGCTATAAATTTATTAAAGGTGATATAGTAGATCCAAAAACCGTAGAGGATCTGGTCTCAGAAGGTATAGATGTAATCGTAAATTTTGCTGCAGAATCTCATGTTGATAGAAGCATTCTGGATTGCTCTGAATTTATAAAAACAAATGTTTTTGGTACAACTGTGTTATTAGAAGCAGCCCGTAATTTTGGATGTCGCTTTATCCAAATATCCACGGATGAAGTTTATGGTTCCCTTGGTGATGAAGGATATTTTACTGAAGATTCCCCCCTTCTCCCAAACAGCCCTTACTCAGC
>JAFDIG010000112.1 GCA_019308145.1 Deltaproteobacteria bacterium
TAATTCTTTTATTCTATTTATACTAGAAGTTTCTTTTACATCAAATTTTTTTGCATAAATTCTTAAAGTAAATACAAGAGGTGCCCATCCTCCCAATTTTAGATTCAACATACCTTTATGCTCACCAGATTTTTCTAAAATAAATTTCCGAAATACCCCAAGTGGTATAGGCATAAGGATTAACGATTCAGCCATCTCAGTAAGCAAGGCTTCATTACTTCTCACTAATGAATGAACCATATCCATAAAATTGTTACCTAACTCTTCATCTCCTGTAACAAATCTTAGATCCATTATTATAATAATATCTAACACTGTTAAAAGACCAGTCCCATATGTAACCTTACCTTTTATTCTTTCCTCCCATTTTTTAAAAGAAGCACGCCACTTTTCATTGCTTGGCATTACCCCGCCTTTACATCTTTTAATGCCTATAAAATCGAGTTTATCAACTACTTTGTTTGCAAAAATCTCAAAATATAGATCTAAAAAATCAACAGAAGAAAGATCTCTTTTTTCTTCCTTTAAATCAATTTTTGTTAGTTTTCTTATAATAAAATCATCTAACTTAACGTTTAGTTTCTCTTTGTTTTTTTCCTCATAAACAATAAGATTATCTTGATCTGAATTTAAAGTCTGCTCCCTTCTCCCTTCGCTTCCCATAGACATCCAAGCATATTTAACTGGAGGAAGGCCAAATCCCTCCTTTTCCATCTCTTTTTCAACCATTAAGATCAATTTTTTTGTTAATTCATCTCTGCCATAAGTACAGATATGATGTAAATTTCTTGGGGATCTGTTCTCAAGAAAATCTTTAATTGCTAATTGGCAAATCTTAAAGTGAAGTTCCTTTAACTCCTCAACTTCCTTTGCTCTTTTAATATGCTTAAGGTAAGCCTCAAAATCCTTTTGAATCTCTAATAATTTTTCAATCTCTTTATCAATACTGTTTTTAAGGGTGTATAGAAGAGAGAGTCTCTCTTCACGTGTCATCGTATTAAGATTATAAAAATCCAAAAAATCTTTTACAACCTCAATAAGATCCTCTTTGTTATTTAAAGGTAAAGGCTCTATTGCTTTGTTAACTCTCTTAAGCAAATTCTATCCTCTGAATCCTCTCAAGCTGTTTATATATCTTTTCCCTTTTTTCGGTCAACTTTTCTTTTTTCCTTTTTTCTTTTTCAACTATTTCACGCGGTGCTTTTTCTATAAAATTTTTATTTGAAAGCTTTTTTTTAACAAAAGACAAGTCAGTATCTATATTAGATATTTCTTTCATCAGTCTTTTCTTTTCTTTGTCTAAATCCACAACGCCTTCAAGTAAAACAAAAATGTTAACCCTATCACCTATAGCCGCAGCACATTTTTTGGGCTCTTCCTCTTCCTTTAAGTAAGATATTTTTTCTACTTTTGATAATTCTTTAATCCAAAGTTCATGTTCACTTAAGATTTTTAATGCATTATCGTCCTTTGGGTAGATAAAAACATCTATATACTTAGAGGGATGAATATCCATTTCACCTCTAATATTCCTTATACTATTAATAGCCTCCTTTATTACTGTCATATCCTTGTAAGCCTGATAATCCTCACTTTCCTTTTTAGGCTTAGGAAAGGAAGCAACTACTATCGAGCCTTCGGTACCAGGCAAGGATTGATATATTTCCTCAGTTATAAAAGGCATAAAAGGATGAAGAAGTTTGATAGCAGTAATTAAAGTTTGAAGCAAAGTATTTTGAGCTCTTCTTTTTCTTTTTAAACTGGATGGTTTATAAAGGTGGGGCTTTATCAATTCTAAATACCAGTCACAAAATTCATGCCAGAAAAATTGATAGATAGATTGAGCTGCTTCATTAAATCTATACTCATCAAGAGATGAAATGACCTCTTCTACTGTATTATTGAGTTGATGCATGATCCATCTATCAAATAGATCGGGTTTTTCCATTTCAGATTCAGCTGGAAAATCAAAACCTTCTAAATTCATGATAGAAAATCTGGCAGCATTCCATATCTTGTTGGCAAAATTTCTATATCCTGAGATCCTTTCTTCTGAAAGAATGATATCCCTTCCCTGAACAGTAAAAACTGAGAGAGCAAATCTAAAAGCATCTGTGCCATATTTCTCCATCATGACAAGGGGATCTATAACATTTCCTCTTGTCTTACTCATCTTTTGCCCTTGAAGATCTTTAACTAATGCATGAATGTAGACGTCTCTAAAAGGAACGTCTCCCATAAACTTTATTCCCATCATCATCATTCTTGCAACCCAGAAGAAAAGAATATCAAATCCTGTAACTAACACGGATGTTGGATAAAAAGTTTTAAGAGCAAGAGTCTCTTCTGGCCAACCAAGAGTAGAAAAAGGCCATAAGGCTGAACTAAACCATGTGTCAAGAACATCATCTTCCTGTTTAAGATTAGTAGAACCACATTTTGGGCACTTGGAGGGCTCATTTCTTTGTACAATAGTTTCACCACAATCCTCACAATACCATACAGGGATTCTATGCCCCCACCAGATCTGGCGGGATATACACCAGTCTCTAATATTTTCCATCCATTCAAAATAAACTCTTTCCCATTGATGTGGGATGATACGTGTTCTTCCCTCTTTAACTGCTTTGATTGCTGGCTCTGCTAAAGGTTTTATCTTTATAAACCACTGCTTTGATAAATATGGCTCTATTATTGTTTTACAACGATAGCAGTGGCCTATGTTGTGTTCATAATCTTCAATTTTTACCAATGTTCCATCTTTTTTAAAATCCTCAATAATTTTTCTTCTGCACTCAAAACGGTCTAATCCTTTATATTTAGCAGCATTTTCATTCATTATTCCGCTTTCATCTATTACCTGAACAACCTCAAGATCATGTTTTTGACCAATAAGAAAGTCATTAGGATCATGAGCAGGCGTAATCTTTAACGCCCCTGTGCCAAACTCCATATCCACATATTCATCTGCAATCAAAGGAATCTTTCGCCCTATTACTGGTAAAAGCAAGGTTTTGCCAATTTTATCTTTATATCTTGGATCATCAGGGTGAACTGCTACAGCAATATCACCTAACATTGTTTCAGGTCGAGTTGTAGCGACAATAACAAAACCAGTTTTATCTTCAAAAGGATATTTTAAATAAAAAAGATTTCCTTTTGTTGGTTCATGCTCAACCTCAAGATCCGAAAGAGCGGTTTGGCAACGTGGACACCAGTTGATTATATAGTTTCCTTGATAAATTAATCCTTCATTATAAAGTCGGACAAAAACTTCGATAACCGCCTTTGATAGCCCTTCATCCATGGTAAATCTTTGTCTTTTCCAATCACATGATGCCCCTAATTTTTTTAATTGATTTATTATGATGCCTCCATATTTTTCTTTCCACTCCCATACCCGTTTAATAAATTCCTCTCTTCCTATTGCATGGCGAGTAATGCCCTCCTCAGCAAGTTTTTTCTCTACTATATTTTGGGTAGCAATGCCAGCATGGTCCATTCCTGGCATCCATAATGCATTATATCCTTGCATTCTCTTCAATCTAATAAGGATATCTTGAAGGGTATTATTAAGGGCATGTCCTATATGTAAGGTACCTGTTACATTGGGGGGAGGGATTACTATAGAATAGGCTTTTTTAGGAGATTGATCATGGGCAGCAAATAAATCATTTTTAATCCAATATTCATACCATTTATCTTCAACTTTATGGGCATCAAACACCTTTTCCAGCTTCCTTAACCCCATTAGTCTGCTTTAACCTCCTTAGCTTATGTAGTTTTTTCTCTTCTATAGTTTTTGAATTTTTTCTATCGCCTCCTTTACATATTTCTCTGTTAATTTTGGAACTATCTTATCACAAGCTATCTCAACCTGATTAGAAATAATTTCAGCAAACGAGTTTACTATTTGAGGAACATTCTCATTAAGAAATTTTTGAAGATACTCTGTCATTAATTTAGTAACCTTATTCTCTATCTCAGAAGAAACTTTTAACTCTTCTATCCCCTCTTCTTTTTCCCTTGTTTCTACTTCTTTTATAAGAGCTTCTTCTTTTTCTAAATCAAAAGGTGTTTCTTCTATTTCCTCATCTTGAGAGACAACCTCTCTATCCAAATCTGATTCTGGTTTTTCTATTATTTGTTCAATAGATTTGGAGACCTCTTTTAGCTCATTTGATAGCTCCTCATCACTTTTTGTTTCAAGCATGGTAGGTGATATTTCCTCAAAAGAGGTTATAGGTCTAAATTCATCCAAATCCTCTATAATCTTTTCTTCAAAAGACTCTATAGCTTCTATAGTTTCTCCTTTTGCTCTATCTTCTTTAGGTTTTTGTTCACCTTCTTCGCTAATCGTCTCTTCTTTAAGCTCAAGGTCTTTAAATTTATCAATATCTAAAGGCTCATCTTTTTCTAACCCCAATTCTTCTATCTCTTTATCTAATTCTGGTTGAAAAGTCTTCTCTTTTTGAGCAGCTAAATCGATATTTTCTAATCGAGGCTCTTCTTCGAGTTCAATGGTTTTACCAAACTCCTCTATTAACTCAGATAAATCTTCTTCTGCCTGCTCTATCTCTTTTAATCCCTCTTTTTTATCAGTTTCTTTTTCTAATCCTATCTCAGAAGATGTTATCTTTTCCTCTAATTCTTTAATATCTTCCACGTGAGTTTCCCTTTTTTCTAAATCTTGAAATTCGATATCAAATTCTTCTTTGCTTTTTTCCTTCTCTTCTTCTAAATTTAATTCAAAAGCATCTTCCTCACCTAATTCAAGAGGTTTTTCAAATCCCATTTCACTTACAGTCTCTTCTTCTGGCATATCCTCAAAAAGCTTCTCCTCTTCTTTAAGCTCCTCTGTCTTTAATTCTAATTCTTCTAAATCTATTTTTTCCTCTTTTGCTTCAGATACTTTTTCTTCTAAAATCCCTTCCTTTGGAGATTCCGGAGAAACAACCTCTTCCTTTGAAACCTCTTCTTCCTTGAAAATATCTTCCTCTTCCACAAGTTCTTTAGTATCCCCTGCCAATTTTCTACCTAAAATTTCATCCATATCAACGACCATTGTATCCTCTTCTATCTCTTTTAAAAGATCTTTTTCTCCCTTCTCTTCTGCTTCTACAACATCAACCAAGTCAATTACTTCTTCTTCTTTATCATTACCAAAATCAGATAAAGTCAAATCAGAAACATCTGTAACCTCTTCAAGATCCAATGTTTCTTCAAAAGAAGATTCAGCTTGTTTTTCAACAATTTCTTTTACCTTTTCTAAGATTGCTGTTGCTTCAAAAGGTCTTGAAATAAAACCATTTGCATTAACTCTAACACTTTCTTCTAACTCAATATCTTCAAAAATTCCTTCTGTAAGTAAAACAGGAATATTCTTAATTTCAGGATCTTTTTTAATTTCCTCACAGATTTCATACCCTGACTTATCAGGGATTGAAATATTTGCGATTACCAGGTCAGGTTTAAGCTCTTTTACTTTCTCAACAGAGTTTATGCCTTTACTCTCAAATATCAATTCATATTTATCAGAGGGAAGGATTTTTTGGAAAAGTTTTTGAATAGCTACATTATTTTCGGCTATAAATATTTTTTTAGCCATTTTTTTCATCTCCTTAAAATCTTTAGGTCTTATTTTATAAGAAAAAAATTATCATAAATAATCTGCTATGTCAAGAATATAACCCAAATATTTAAAAAAAATTAAATAATTAACTCAATAAAGTTAAAGGATTATCCAAGGATGAGGCAGAAATATCTGTTCATATAAATTAAAAGCATATCTATCAGTCATACCAGCTATAAAATCAATAACAACCCTCTCTTTAGTATCATAAAAATCTTTTTTCCCAGTTATCTTAAGAAATTTTTCTGGATTTTTTATAAAAAATCTATATAACTCTTTTATAATCTTTGCAGCTTTTAAAAAATCATTATGTACTATACTACAATCATAAACCTTTTCATATAAAAAATCTCTTAACATAAACATTGAGTTATGAATATCTTTATTTATACTTATAACTTTACCACCATTATCTAAAGTAGAATATATTACACCTTTAACCATTGTATCAATACGCTCTCCATAAGTTTTTCCCAAAATTTTTACCACAGAACCAGGGATATCTGAGTTAGAGATAATGCCACCCCTTATAGCATCATCTATATCATGATTTATATATGCTATAATATCTGCAATTCTAACTATTTGCCCTTCAAGAGTGATCGCTTTCTCTTCTCTTTTAATAGGTAAAATTTCTCCTTTGCCTTTTGAATGTTTCACAATACCATCCCTTACTTCATAGGTCAAATTTAACCCCTTGTGATCTTTTTCCAGTATATCAACAACTCTTAAGCTTTGTTCTGCATGATTAAACCCAGAAGATGAGATTTCATTTAGCACTTCTTCTCCAGCATGTCCAAAAGGAGTGTGCCCAAGATCATGACCTAATGCTATAGCTTCAGTTAAAGATTCATTAAGCATTAAACCTTTTGCAATAGTGCGGGCTATTTGTGAAACTTCAAGAGTATGAGTTAATCTGGTTCTATAATGATCCCCCGTAGGAGAAAGAAAAACCTGAGTCTTATCTTTTAATCTTCGGAAGGCTTTAGAATGGATTATACGATCACGATCGAGTTGAAAAGCTGGTCTTATCTCACACTCCTTCTCCTCTTTTGCTCTCCCCTTTGTTTTGCTACTTAACATAGCATAAGGAGAAAGGGTTTTTATCTCAAGTTCTTCCAACCTTTTTCTTACTAACATTTATTTATAAAAATTCTATCATATAGATAAATAAAATGCAACTTAAATAAAAAAAGATTTTTTGTCTTGACTAAAGCAATCCAATTTGTTACAAAAATGTCGTTTTAAAAAAATAAAAATACAAAATGGTATTTCATTATTAAATTAATATGCAAAATAGAAAGTTAAGAGTAAAAAGAGAAATAGAAGAACTCACACTTTTATATGAAATCAGTCAAACATTAAACCGTAGCATAGATCTA
>JAFDIG010000113.1 GCA_019308145.1 Deltaproteobacteria bacterium
GGCTGTTATAATTATATTCTTCATGGGAGTTGCTATTGAGGGTTATTTCTTTAAATCCATGAATATTATTGAAAGGATAATAACCTTTGCATCTGTAATATTTCTTTTAACTCAAAAGCCTATGTTTATATTATTATCTGTTTTACTCTTATCTTTTATGATTCTGTTTCAATGGAAGAAAAAAGCGAAGAAGGTTTTAGTTGCGAAAGAGCTTTGAAATATTTGATATACTCCATATAGATTTGCTTAAATAACAAAGGAGGGTAAAGTGGCAAAATACAAAGTAGCCTGCCTTCCCGGTGATGGGATTGGTAGAGATGTGATGGATGCAGCTCAGATGGTATTGGAGGCAATGGATTTAGATCTTGAACTAATTTTTGGAGATATTGGCTGGGAATTTTGGAAAAAGGAGGGAAATCCTCTCCCTGAAAGAACAAAAGATCTTTTAAGAACAACAGATTGTTGTCTTTTTGGGGCAATTACTTCAAAACCAAAAGAAGAGGCAAAAAAAGAGCTTGATCCCTCCCTTAAAGATAGAGGATTAGAATATAAAAGTCCAATTGTTGCAATTCGTCAGGAGTTCAATCTTTTTGCTAATGTTAGACCATGTAAAGCTTTTGCTGGAAATCCGCTTAATTATCGAGATGATATTGATATTGTTGTCTTTAGGGAGAATACTGAAGGGCTTTACAGTGGGGTTGAGTTTTTTCCTGTTCCTGATTATTTGAGGGAGAGTCTAAAAAAAGGCTCAAAGGCTATGGCAAAGTTTGATGAAATTCCAAATGATGAGATGGCTGTATCTTGCCGAATCTTTACCAAAAAAGGTTGCAGAAGGATTGCTAAATTTGCCTTTGAATATGCAAAAGAACATAAAAGAAATAATATTACTGTTGTTGAAAAGCCAAATGTTATAAGAGAGACAAGTGGGATGATGATTAGAGAGGCAAGGGATATAGCAAAAGAGTACCCTGATATTGAAGTGGAAGAGGTTAATGTAGACGCTATGGGGATGTGGCTTATTAAAAATCCTCAAAACTATGATCTTATCTTAACCAGTAATATGTTTGGTGATATTGTATCAGATTTGTCAGCTCAGTTAGTAGGAGGGCTTGGCTTTGCAGCAAGTGCTAATATAGGAGAGAATTATGCTCTCTTTGAACCAACTCATGGCTCTGCTCCAAAATATGCAGGACTTTATAAAGTCAATCCTACTGCTATGCTTTTATCCACCAAGATGATGTTGGATTATTTAGGGGAAAAAGAATATGCAACTAAACTTGAAGATGCAATAAAGAAGGTTATAAAGGAAGGTAAGGTGAAAACATATGATATGGGTGGCGATGCTAAAACCTTGGATTTTGCTAAAGAGGTAATAAATAATTTATAGAAAAAGGGAAAATATGGGTGAAAATTTATTAAAAAAGATATTAAAAGCTCACACCAAAGATGAGGTAAAGGTAGGGGAAATAATCTGGCTTGATCTTGATATCATTACAGCAAGGGATTTTGGTGGTCCAAATGTAGTAAAGAACTTTAGAAAAGCATACCCAGATCAAAAGGTAGTAGATAATAAAAGGATTTTTTTTACTTTTGATTGTAATGCCCCTGCCACTACAATAAAATATGCAGAAAATCAGCAAACAATAAAATATGCAGAAAATCAGCAATTATGCCGCAATTTTGCCAAGGATCAAGGGATAAAGGTATTTGATGTTAACAGGGGAATAGGTACCCATGTCATGATTGAAGAAGGACTTGCTTTGCCTGGCCGTACAATGGTAGGAACAGATAGCCATTTCAATATATTAGGTTCAGTAGGGGTTTTTGGAATTGGCATGGGTGATATTGATATTGCTTTTGCATTCAGATATGGAAAGATTTGGCTTGAAGTTCCAGAGTCAGTAAAGATTACCATCAAAGGTAATCTTAAATACCCGGCAACCAGCAAAGATTTAGCTCTATATCTTTTAAAAGAATTTTCAACAGCAAAACTTTTAGGCAAATCAATAGAGTTTTTTGGACCTGTAATAGAAAAACTTAAACTTTATGAGCGGATCACCTTGGCAAGCATGGCAACAGAGATGGGAGCGGTCATTTCTTTAATCCCTCCTGATAACTCTGTGGTTTCCTATTTAGAAGAAAGGGCAAAAAAAGAGCTACCTACAATCATGCCTGATAATGATGCTCAATATGAGGAAGAAATAGAGATAGATATTGGTGAGATTGAGCCCATGATTGCTTGTCCTTACAAGCCTGATAATGTTGTCTCTGTTAAAGAAGTAGAAGGAAGACCAATTGATTCAGTTTTTATTGGTTCTTGCACTAATGGAAGGGTAGAAGATTATAAGATGGTGGCAGAGATAGTAAAGGGGAAAAAGGTCGCTTCATCGGTTATGGCAAAAGTTGTTCCTGCTACAAAAGAGGTATTTAATCAGCTTTTAAAAGATGGCACTATTGATATCCTTAATGATGCTGGGATGATCATCAGCAACCCGGGATGTGGTGGTTGTGCTGAAGGACAGATAGGGATGACAGGGACAGGTGAGGTGCAATTAAGTACTTCAAATAGAAATTTTAAGGGAAAACAGGGAAAAGGGGAGACATATCTTGTAAGTCCTGTTATAGCAGCAATATCTGCATTAAAAGGTGAGATTTCTTTGCCTTAAACAAAGATTGAGGTCTTTAAATGGAAAGAGAAACAATAATTAGAGGAAAGGCATGGGTTATTACAGATTATAAAGGGAACCCTATAAAGGATATTGATACAGATATGATCTATCATAATAAATATCTTGGTATAACCGATATAAATGAAATGGGGAAATATGCATTTGGGAATTTATCTAATTGGGAGGATTTTCCTCTTAAGGCAAAGGAAGGTGATATCATTGTAACAGGAGAAGGGTTTGGTCAGGGTTCTTCCAGACAACAGGCAGTTGATTGTTTTATATCTTTAGGAATTTCTGCTATTGTTGGAGAATCATTTGCCCCTATATATCTTAGAAACGCAATAAATGCCGGTCTACTAATAATAGCTTGCCCAACTATAACCAGTAATGTCATAACAAGTGATATCTTAGAGATAGACCTTGAAAATGGTATCATAAAGAACTTATCCAGTAATAAAACCTTATCCTTTAAGAAACCTCACGAGATACAGATGGAGATATATAGAGCAGGAGGGTTGTTGAGGTTATAAGATTTTAATTTTTTATTATAAATAAAGGATTAGAATGTAATCCCCCAAATTTAAAAAGAAAAGGAGGTTTAAAAATGAAAATTTATCTAAAAATGGTCATTTTTGTTTTTGCTTTTTTGTTGATTTCAAATTTTGCTATTGCAAAAACAACTTTAACTATGGCTGCTATAGGTAAAACAAGTGATACTTACATGATAGCTGTTGGATGGTCAAATGCCTTAAAGAATGCCAAATCAGATATCGCAATTACTCCGCTTGAGGGTGGTGGTACTGTTAAACTCTTAAGAGGTGTAGCCTCTGGGAAATGGGATATAGGATTCATCGCTTCTCCTCATTATATTAACGCTTTAGAAGGGACACTAAAGTTTAAAAAGGATCCTCCTAACCTTAGAGCAAAGTATAAAAAGATACGCTCACTTTTTGGAGTAACTACTGGCATGGGACAATATGTGGTAAGAGCTGATAGCGGAATCAAAACTATAAGGGATTTTAAAGGGAAAAAGGTTGGTATTGGAAGACCTGGTGGAATGGGAGGAACAGTAACACAGGCGATCTTTAAAGCTCATGGAGTTGATGCAGCAAAAGGTGATTTTAAGCCTCAATATCTAAAATATGTGCCAGCCTTAGATGAAATGAGGAATAAACGTCTTGATGGAACATTAGTTTGGGGTGGCATTCCTCAAGCTGCGGTCTATAACTTTTCACGACGAATACCTGTTAGATTCCTTCCTATTGATAAAGCTGCTTTTGAAAGATTTAAAAAGAATATGCCTCAAGGGGAATATTATGTATTGAGGGAGTTTACCCCTGCTGATTTAAAAAAAGGATATGGGGATGGAGTGAAACAGGAAGTACCAGCCGATTTTTGGACATTTCAAATGCAAGTCGTGGTAAGAGATGATATGCCTGAAGATGTTGTATATAAGATCGTTAAAGTATTTTGGGAAAATCTTGATGCGATCAAAGCAACAGGTGCTGCTTTGCAAAAATTAAATAGAAAAGATGCGCTTGAAGCTTTATCAGCAAAGATTCATCCAGGGGCTCTTAAGTATTATAAAGAGAGAGGTTGGAAATAGCCTTAATTTAATTATTGGGTCATGGCAAGCAAAAAAGAAGAAGGGCAAGAAATTAGGCAGAATGATAAAATAGAGTTAGTTTTAAAGTATTGTGGTCTAACTTTATGTGCCTTCCTTGCCCTTTTTACTTTTTATACTATAGTAATGGGACAATTTACCGCTCAGGTTCAGAGGGGTACTTTCCTTTTAGCAGCTGGGCTTGCTGTTTTTACTCTTAAACCTTTCCATAAAAAATGGGCTTACTCAGATAAAGCTCACCTCAAGTGGGCAAATAGGATAATAAGCTTTATTTTTATGGGCATGCTCACCTTCGCTATAATTTATCTTTTCCTAAATTATTTTGAGATAGCAGGCTATAGGGAAGGGATACCCAACAGATGGGATCTTATCTGCTACACATTGGGAACAATCACTGTGCTTGAAGCAGTTCGTAGGACTGAGGGATGGCCTTTGTTGAGTGTTATTCTTCTTACCATTATTTATCTTTTTGTTGGGCATCACATTCCTGGAATGCTTGGACATCAAAAGATGATGTTTTCAGAAATAGCTGAATTATGTTTTGGAATGAATGGTGTTTTTGGTATCGCTCTTGCTGTTGTAGCTAATGTTGTATATATCTTTATTATTTTTGGTGCTATTTTGAGGCTAACAGGAGCAGGTGATCTCTTTATTGATATTGCATATATGTTAACAGGTAAGTATGTAGGTGGGCCAGCTCAAACTGCTGTTGTTGCTTCTGCTTTTTTTGGTTCTATAAATGGATCAGGTCCAGCTAATGTGGTGAGTACTGGATCTTTCACAATTCCCTTGATGATAAAAACGGGGTTTAAACCTGAGTTTGCAGGGGCGGTTGAAGCAACCGCATCTTGTGTTGGGCAGATCCTTCCGCCTATTATGGGGGTTGGGGCTTTTATTATGTCAGAAATTACTGGCATAAGTTATGCGAAGATCATGGTCGCAGCAGTTATTCCTTCTTTGCTTTATAGTTTTTCTCTTTTAGCTAATGTCCGTTTGCAAGCTCAGATTATGGGGATCAAACCAATCCCTGCATCAGAAGTGCCAAGGTTTAATAAAAAACTTATCCCCAAGCTTGCGGTACTTATTTTAGCTATTGTTGTTCTTCTTTACCGAATAATAGCAGGGCAAACACCTGGAATGGCAGGTTTTACAGGGGCGGTAGTGCTTTTTATTGCATCCTTTTTTGTTCATGAGATGCGACCCAATTGGCGGAAATTCATTAAGATGTTAGTAGAAGGTGGAAAAGATGGATTAAGTTTAACCATCTCTTGTGCTGGAATAGGAATTATTATAGGGGGCATTAGTGCCACCGGACTTGGAGTAAAATTTTCCCAGGCAATTATAGGCATTGGGCAGGCAAATCTTGTTCTTGCATTAATAATGGCTGCTCTCTGCTGCGTGATTATTGGTATGGGACTTCCAACAGCTGCCTCATATCTTATGGTGGTCTACATTGCTGCTCCTGCTATTACCAAGCTGGGTCTACCTCTTCTAACTACTCATCTCTTTATTTTTTACTATGCTGTACTGTCTGCCATTACTCCTCCTGTGGCACTTGCTGCCTATGCAGGTGCTGGTATAGCTAAAAGCAATGCTCTAAAGACAGGGATAAACGCTGTAAGGCTTGGGGCTGTTGGTTTTATACTCCCTATGTTGTGGATCTATAATCCTGAACTAATGCTTATGAAGGGGAGTATATTATCAATATTTTGGGCTATTGGTGCATGTAGTTTAGCAATCATTGCCTTTGCTTCCAGCAATATAGGTTTTTTAAGAAAGCCACTTAATATAGGGGAAAGGATGATCATGTTTGTTGCTGCATTTGGAATGGCAAGCCATATTTTGTGGATGAGAACTCTTGGTCTTATTATAGGAATTTTAATGTTTTTATTTTTCTTAAAACCAGAAAAAGGGGTATAAATATGACAAAAGGTGAAAAGATTGAAAAAATCAAGGAATACTTTCCTGAGGTAGAAAAGATAAAGGATCTCAAATTTAAAAATGCAGTTATTGATATTTGGGTTAGGGTATGGGAGGAATCAACCTGGGATGATTTAAATGAATGTCCCTTTAATCCTGCCTTCCCTGATATATCTCTTATCTCTCATGTAAACACAGTGTTAGAACTTGTAATGAGTTCTGCTTTTATTCTTGAAAAGAATTATCCTGAATTGAAATTTGATCAAGATCTTCTTATAACAGGAGTGCTCTTGCATGATGTAAGTAAGGTTGTGGAGATTAAAAAAGGAGATGATGGCAAGCCAACATTTAGTGAGATGACAAAGGTAATGCCACATGCAGTTTATGGTGCTCACTTATCCATGGCTCATGGCTTGCCATTAAAAGTAGCTAATGTCATCCTTTCTCATACTCGCCTTACAGGAACTTTGCCTCAATCAAAAGAAGCGGTTCTTTTACATTATATTGATTATGGGATGGCTGATGTTTTAAGATCAAATAGATCTCTTAAACTTCTTTTGGATGGTGGCCCTACATACGGAAAATAATTCTTCAGTAATCAAAAATTTAAAGTTTAATCTAATAAAATTTATCTACTTATAGTAGTTAAAAAATAATTTTTTTCCTTGACAACATAATTGAAATAGGTAAAATAATATAGAACAAAATAAAGAGGGAAATATGTCAGTAAAAAAGGTAAAAAGTTTTCTTACTCCTGGTGAATATTATTTTTCTGGAAATGAAGCTGCTGCTTATGGAGCTATTTCAGCAGGTTGTAATTTTTATGCAGGGTATCCTATAACACCTTCTACTGAAATCATGGAAACAATAGCAGAAAAATTTCCTTCGTTAGGCAGGGTATTTATCCAAATGGAAGATGAATTAGGCAGTATTGCTGCAGTAATAGGGGCTTCATGGGCAGGCGCAAGATCTATGACAGCAACATCAGGTCCAGGTTTGAGCCTTATGATGGAAGGAATAGGTTATGGTGCATTTACAGAGACTCCCTTTCTTTTAATAGATGTCCAGAGGGCAGGTCCAGGAACAGGTCAGGCTACAAGGGTTGCAAGTGGGGATATTATGCAGGTAAAATGGGGTTCTCATGGAGATTATCAGGTTATTGCTTTGTCCCCATGGTCTTGTCAGGATATGTATGATTTTACTATTAAAGGTTTTAATCTTGCAGAAAAATATAGAGTACCTGTTTTTATTATGGCTGAAGAGGCAGTTGGTCATTTAAGGGAAAGGATATCCGTAAAAGAAGAGGTTGAAATATTTTCGAGGGAAAAAAGAGATAGGAAAAGACCTTTTGGTACAAAAGAGATAGATGGGGTTCCTTCTATGCCTTCTTTTGGTGAGGGAGCAAGGTTGTTAGTTACTGGATCTACTCATGATGAGATGGGTTATAGAAAAACAGATGATGGAGATGTTCATCAAAAATTGGTGAAAAGAATAAATTTAAAGATATTAAACCATAAAGACGAGATCACTGAGCTTGAAGCATATTTTATGGATGATGCAGAAATTGCGATTATTTGTTATGGCTTTACTGCAAGAAGTGCTCTTTTTGCTACTCAACAATTAAGAAAAGAAGGTAAAAAAGTAGGAATGGTCAGGCTTAAAACCTTATGGCCTTTCCCTGACAATAAATTAAAAAAGCTACTTGCAGGTGTTAAAGACATATTTGTTCCTGAGATGAATATGGGGCAGGTTGCTTCTGAAGTGAAAAAGGCAACGTTATCTAAGATTATTACCTATAATCAAACCAATGGGGAAATAATTCATCCTCACGTTATAATTAAACATTTAAAGGAGTTATAACATGTCCAGGGATATGGCTGAATATATAAGAGAAGGGATAGAGTTGACCCCTTTTTGTCCAGGCTGCGGACATGGGATATTAATGGGCACGCTCTTAAGAGCAGTAGATGAACTTAAACTTGATATGGATAAGACCCTTTTTGTTTCTGGTATAGGATGCGCAGCCTGGATCCCTTCCCCCCATTTCAATGCTGATACACTTCATACATTACATGGAAGAGCTATTGCTTTTGCTACTGGCGCTAAGCTTTTTAAACCAGAGCTTACAACCATTGTTGTAAGTGGAGATGGAGATATAACATCTATTGGTGGAAACCATCTGATTCATGCAGCTCGTAGGGATATAGATATGACTGTTATATGTGCTAATAACATGATATATGGAATGACTGGTGGACAGGCTGCTTCAACCACGCCTGTAGGCACTTTAAGTGC
>JAFDIG010000114.1 GCA_019308145.1 Deltaproteobacteria bacterium
ATTCCTTGATCTATCGATTTTCTGTTGATATCTTTTATTATATAGATAATTTTTTTAATCGTTTTTAATTTATGGATAATATCTTTGGAAAGCTTTTTTCTAAAGCAAAAACAGGATTTAAAAACTTACATATTTCAGGATTAAAAGGTTCATCAAAGGCCTTTGTTGTAAATGAGTTAAAAAGAGTTTTAAAGGATCATTTTTTTCTTATTATCACTCCATCTTCAACAAAGGCAGAGGATTTTTTTAAAGAACTTTTATTTTTTTCTAATTTTAAGCCACAAAACAGAAGCTATGAGTTATTTCCAGGCTGGGAAATTCTACCTTTTGAGCCCCTTATCCCACACGAAGAGGTATCAGCAAAAAGAATAAAAACATTATTTAGTTTTATTGAAGGGAATATTGATGGGGTTGTATGCTCTATAAGAGCTATAATCCAGAAAAGTCTCCCAAAGGATCTTTTACTAAAGAAACTTTTACATTTTTTCAAGGGAAAAGAGATAAACAGGGATGAATTACTCTCTTTCTTAAATGAGGAAGGATATCAAAGGGTTTCACTTGTTGAAGAGGTAGGAGATATAAGTGTTAGAGGGAATATTATTGATATATTTTCACCAACAAACAATTATCCAGTTAGGATCGAGCTCTTTGGCGATACTATAGAGTCAATTCGTCTATTCAATCCAGAAACCCAAAGAAGTTTAAAAGAGATAGAAAAATTTGTTATCATTCCTTACAAAGAGGAAACAGAAAAAGGAAATTTGGCAAGCCTTATAGATTATCTTCCTAAAAAAAGTATTATTTTATTGGATGAACCAAATATAATCGAGGAGGAAACTCTAAAGTTCTGGAAAAAGATAGATAATCTCTATGGGAAGAATATCGCAAAAAGAAAGAATTTTTTCCTTCCAGAAGAGTTCTTTCTTCCTATAGATAAATTCACCCAAAAGATTGATTCTTTTTCAAAAATAGAGTTGGAAGAGATTTCAAAGATATCAAAAGATGGTTTTTTCTTTGAACTCTTTTCCAATGAGGATATACGTGAAAAGATATCCTTATCATCCGCTAAGGATATGATCCTTAAGCCTTTTTCTAATATTATTAAAAAATGGCAGGATGAAGGAATAAGAATTGGGATTGTTTTTAAGAAAAAAGAGGCTGCAAATCGTTTTGTTGATTTAATCTCTTATTATTCTTTTTCTTTTTCAAATGAGTTTCCCAAGCAAGCAAATAAACTATCTATTTTAGTGGGAGACCTTCCAGGAGGGTTTAGGTTCCCAGCACTAAAACTTGCTTTTATTACTGAGGAAGAGATATTTGGCCAGAAGCCAAGGATAAGGGATGTAAAAAGAGGCAAGGTTAAAAGAGTTTTAACCGAATTTGGTGATCTAAAAGTAAATGATTATGTTGTGCATCTTGATTATGGGATAGGAATATATAAAGGATTAGTAAAGTTATCAATTGATGGTGTAGAAAATGAATATATGCAAATAGAGTATCAGGGTAAAGACCATTTATATATTCCTGTAGACCAATTAAATCTTGTGCAAAAATATATAGGGGGAGAAGATGCAAAACCTACACTTGATAAGCTTGGCACAAATAGATGGAATGCAACAAAAAAGAGGGTAAAAAGATCAATAGAGAAGATAGCGAAGGAACTTCTTGAGATTTATGCATCTCGTCAGTTTTTACAAGGTATAAAGTTTTCGCCACCTGACCAGCTTTTTAGGGAGTTTGAGGCAGCATTCGAGTTTGAAGAAACTCCTGATCAGTCAAAGGCTATCCAAGATGTTATAAAAGATATGATAAGTGAAAAACCTATGGATAGATTGGTATGTGGAGATGTTGGATATGGAAAAACCGAGGTTGCTATAAGAGCTGCTTTTAAGGCTGTACAAGACAGCAAACAGGTAGCTTTTCTTGTCCCTACAACTTTGTTAGCAGAACAACATTTTCATACTATTAAAAAGAGAGTTGCAAATTATCCAATTATTGTTGAATGTTTAAGCAGGTTCAATTCATATAAAGAACAAAAAGATATTGTAAAAAGAGTTGCATCAGGTAAGATTGATATAATCATCGGAACCCATCGTCTTCTCCAGAAAGATATCTCTTTCAAAGATTTGGGGTTAGTCATAATCGATGAAGAGCAAAGATTTGGTGTAATCCATAAAGAAAAACTCAAAAAACTTAAAAAAAATGTTGATGTTTTAACTCTAACTGCAACGCCTATTCCCAGAACACTTCATATGTCATTAACAGGGATAAGAGACCTCTCAACTATCGATACACCTCCGGAGAACAGATTATCAGTAAAAAGCTTTATAGTTGGATTTGATGATGAAATTATTCGTAATGCGGTGTTAAGAGAGCTTTACCGAGGTGGACAGATATTTTTTGTTCATAACAGGATAAGTAGCATAGAACCAATGGCTAATTATTTAAAGAAATTGATTCCAGAAGCAAGGATTGGGGTGGCTCACGGCCAAATGGAAGAAAAAACCCTTTCAATGGTTATGAGTAAATTTTTAGATCAAGAGTATGATCTTTTAGTAACTACTAATATAATTGAAAGTGGATTAGATATTCCTACGGCAAATACTATCTTGATAAATCAAGCCCACCGTTTTGGTTTGGCAGATCTCTATCAGCTAAGGGGTAGGGTGGGTAGAGCTCATCATAGAGCATACGCTTATTTTATTGTGCCTGAAAAAGATAAACTTACAAGGGATGCCAAAAGAAGGCTTAAAGCAATACAGGAATTGACAGAGCTTGGATCTGGATTTAGGCTTGCTTTAAAAGATCTTGAAATTAGAGGAGCAGGTAACTTATTAGGCAAGGATCAATCAGGACATATAGCAGCTGTTGGTTTTGAAATGTATACTCAAATGATGGAAAAAGCGGTTAAAGAGCTTAAAGGAGAGAAGGTTGAGGAAAAAAGTATGCCAGAAGTCAGAATAAAAAGTTCAGCATTTATACCTGAAACCTATATCCCTGATACCTATGAACGACTTACCATTTATAAAAGATTATCAAAGATAGAAAAAGAAAAAGAGCTTTTAGATATAAGAGAAGAACTTTTAGATCGTTTTGGAAGGATTCCAAAGGAGCTTGAAAGATTGTTAAAAATAGTAAAATTAAAGCTATTTCTTATATCTTATGGAATCAATAAAGTGGAAATGAATAAAGACATTCTTTATATAAAGTTTGGGAAAAGACCAATAATTAAAACAGAAAAACTTGTAGATTGGGTAAAAACAAAACTTGGTACTAAATTTTCTCCTGACGGAACCCTTTCTTTTAAGATAGGAAATATAAATTTAGATGAAATTATTGAATTTTTAAAAAAGTTCTTGCAAGAGTTATCATAATAGATTAATAATTTTTTAAAGGGTAAATTTGTATAGCCCTTTAGCTTTTCAAAGGAGGGAGGTTATTATTAAAAGAATATTTTTATTTTTAATCCTTATTTTTATTCTCATAATCCCATCATCTACAGCTCATAAATTGCCAGAAAAAAAGGCAGAACCAACTTACCTTGTTGCTTTTAAAGGTGGAAAGATATTTCCAGATGATTTTATGCAAAAATTAAAAAAGATTGAGATTAAACCAAGTGATTTACCTAAAGAAAAGGATTCACTAAAAAGGTTTGTTATGGATATTCTTGACCAAATGATAGAGGAGCGGTTGATACTAATTTATGGCAAAGAACATGGAATAAAATTAAATGAATTGGAAACAGAAGCAGAGGTTAAACAAATAAAAGAAGAATATGCTAAAGAGAGTCTTGAGGACTTTTTAGCCCGAAAAGGTTTGACACTTAAAGAATGGAAGGAAGAAATAAAAAAGGAACTTTTAATTGATAATATAATTTTTCAAGAAGTTGGAATGGATATAACCGTATCAGAAGAAGAATTACAGAGATACTACCTTAAGCATAAAGAAGAGTTTCATACACCTGCCAGGATAAGAGCTTTACAGATTTTATTAAAAGATAAAAAGAGTGCTAAATTAGTCTATAGAAAGTTGAAAAGCAAAAGGAAAAAAGAAAAGTTTTCTGAATTAGCAAAAGAATTTTCCGTTGCCCCAGAAGCTAAAATAGGAGGGGATTTAGGATATTTTAGCAAAGACGAGATGCCTTTATTCTTTTCTTCTCTTTTTTCTATGAAGGTTGGGGAAGTAAGCCCTATAATCAAATCTCAATATGGCTTTCATATATTTAAAGTTATAGATAAAAAAAAGGAAGGCATTTTACCTTACAGTGATGTGAGAAAGAGTATAAAAAACAAAATTTTATTGCAAAAACAAAGGGATAGATATAAAAAATGGATAAATAACATTAAGAAAGAAGCAGTGATTAATTTTAATCCTGTTGCAATCAATAAGTTTGTTTCATTCTTAATCACTCATTACAGAAAAACAGAGTAATTACATTTAGGTTAATTTTAATAGCCTGCGGGAAATTTCTTTTTTATATTATTGATTATTTTTATAGATTTTTCAAACTTTTAAAAATATTTTTGATTTTAATTAGTTTGCACTTCATTTTTCAATATGAACAAAGAAAGGTGAGTCATGAAAAGATATTTTTTATTATCAATAATTATTATATTCGCTTTTTCACAGAATATAACTGCAAAAATAGTTGATCGAATTGTGGCAAAGGTAGATGGTAATATCATTACATATTCAGATCTTATCGCTGCATCTCAAAGAATGATACATGAATCACCCAAAAAGGTTCATAGATCTTTAAAAAAGATTCTTAATGATATAATAGATAATAAAATTTTGGAGATAGAAGCTGATAGGCAAAAGATCATAGTTACAAAAAAAGAAGTGGATTCAGCTATTAATCACATTTTACGAAGAAATCATATAACTTTAAACCAGTTAAAGATAGCTCTTGAAAGAATGGGTACATCCCTTTTAAAATATCGTGAACAGATTAAATCTCATATAAAAAAGTTAAAGTTGATTAATAAGGAGATAAAATCAAAGGTTATTGTAAATGATGAATTGTTGATGGAATATTATAAGGAAAACATTCATAAATATAAAGCAGATGAAACGGTAAAGTTAAAGCATATTCTCATTAAAATTCCAAAAGGTGCTGATAAGACAAAAAAAGATGAACTATTAAAAAAAGCTAAAATGATCATAAAAAGGTTAAAACAAGGAGAAAGTTTTGAAGCCTTAGCAAAAAAATATTCTGATGATATCTCCGCTGAAAAAGGTGGTGATATAGGAACGTTTAAAAAAGGTGAACTTTTACCAGAGATTGACAAAGAAGCTTTTAGACTTAAAGCCGGCCAGATAAGTAATGTAATAATTTCTTCTGGTGGTTATCATATTATAAAGGTTATAGAAAAGAGGGAATCTGGCATTGCTGGATTTAAACAAGTTAAAGAACAGGTAAAAATGGACTATATAAAAGAGCAAACAGAAAAAAGGTTTAAAAATTGGTTGGCAGAACTAAAAAAACGTTCTCATGTTGAGATAAAATGGTAAAACCTATTATTGGAATAACCTTAGGTGATCCATCAGGTATAGGTCCTGAAATTATTGCAAAGGCAATTTTTACCCGTCAAAACGAAATTGAAGATTGTATTCCAATTGTGTTAGGAGACCGTAATGTTTTAAAAAAGGTTAAAGAGCTTCTCTCCATAAAAGGTGAAATAGTTTATGTAAAATACCCTTTTCCTGACAAAAAACTCTTCAATTGCCTTTATCTTTTGCCTATTTCACTATTAGATTACGAAGAAATATCCTTTGGTTATCCTAATAAAAAAGGAGCAAGATACACAATAAAATATATAAAAGAAGGTGTAAAACTTGCCCTTGAAAAAAAGATAGACGCAATAGTTACAGCTCCCATTAATAAGAAGGTTTTATCAGAGGTAGGCTTTGAGTTTCCAGGACATACAGAATTTTTAGCCCATCTCACTAAAAGCTCAAGGTGGGTTATGATGTTAGCAGGAGATAAGCTTAAGGTTTCCCTGGTAACCATACATTTAGCGATCAAAGATGTTTCTAACTATTTATCTATAGAAAAGGTGATAAATACAATAGAGTTAACTTCATTTTCTCTTAGAAAATATTTTGGGATATCACGCCCTAAGATTGCTGTTGCCGGGCTTAATCCTCATGCAGGGGAAGAAGGCATGTTTGGTAAAGAAGAAGAAAATATTATTAGACCTGCTATTTTCATTTGCAAAAAAAGGGGAATAGATTGTTATGGACCTCTTTCGGCTGATACCCTTTTTTATTTTGCTATAAATGGCAGATATGATGCAGTTGTTGCAATGTATCATGACCAGGGATTAATACCATTAAAGATGGTTCATTTTAGAGATGGCGTAAACATCACTTTAGGCTTGCCTATTATTAGAACAAGTGTTGATCATGGAACTGCTTATGATATCGCAGGGAAAGGGGAAGCTGACGAAAGTTCAATGATTGCTGCCATTAATATGGCAGTAAAAATGGTAAAGAAGTCTAAAACTTCTTGCGATTAAAAAAGTGTTCTTTATAGAGTTTTTTCCCTTCAGGTCCAATAGAACCTATCTTACATTTTTCAATATAACTTCCCCAGAGATCAAAATGAGGTACTCCAGATCGGCTAAAATGAACCCTACGTAATCCATACTTTATACCCCACTTCAGTAACTCTTCAAGAGAATCAGCAAATACTTTAATGATCTTATCACCTTTTTTAATTCCAAGGTTTTTATTATCCTGATATGCGGTATGTTTAATAAAATAGATCATAACTTTTCAAAAATATTTTTATTTTAAGGTTTTCAAAAATTAGAGTGATCTAAATTCTTTCTTTATATACCATTAAGTTGTCTATAGTTCAAACAATTTTTCTTCTTCTA
>JAFDIG010000115.1 GCA_019308145.1 Deltaproteobacteria bacterium
AAATTTCAATTTGGAAAAGATAAAAAAGAAGGTGTTGTTACCAAGATTTTTCCAAAATCTATATATTTGAAAGTTGATTTTCCCAGGCATAAGGGTAAGATAATAAAAAGAAAGATTCATACCCTTGAAGGGTCAAAGAAAAAGAAATAAAAAATAGGAGTCAGTAATGCCTGCCAACTTACCACCCCATTATCATGAGGCGGAAAAGGTTTTTAGGGAGGCTAAAACCACTGAAGAGAAAATAGAGGCCATCAAAACTATGATGGCTATTATACCTAAACATAAAGGAACCGATAAGTTAAGGGGCGAGCTTAGGAGGAAGCTTTCAAAACTTAAAGAAGAGGAACAGCAAAGAAAAAAAAGAGGGAAAAAGGGTTCTCTTTACAATATTGAAAGAGAAGGAGCAGGGCAGGTTGCTATTGTTGGTCTTCCTAATTCTGGAAAATCTCAAATCGTGTCTGCTTTAACCTCTGCACCAGTAGAAATAGCAGATTACCCTTTCTCCACAAGAACTCCTGTCCCTGGAATGATGACCTTTGAAAATGTTCGTATCCAGCTTATAGATCTCCCCCCGATTGAAGATGAATTTGCCAAAAGCTGGCTTTCTGGCATCTTACGAAACTGTGACTTAATATTACTGGTTGTTGATGGTACTGAGGAACCAGCAATAGAATCAGAAATAATTTTAGATGAACTTTTAAATCGTTATAAAATTAAAGCTATTACTCCCGAGGAAGAAGAAGTTAAGATTGGGAACATTACTAAAAGGGTGCTTATTGTTGTAAATAAGATAGATCTTTTAGATTCAGATGAAAAATTTAAGGATCTGGAAAAGAGCTTGCCTAAGCGTTTTCCTTTTGTAAAAATTTCAGCAAAGACTGGTCAAAATCTTGATATATTGAAAAGATCTATTTTTGATCTTCTAAATATTATAAGGATATATACTAAATCGCCAGGTAAGGAGCCTGATCTAAAAGATCCTGTCATATTAAAAAAAGGTAGTACTGTTTTAGATTTTGCACGCCAGATACATAAGGATTTTGCAAAAAAATTAAAATATGCGAGGATATGGGGAAAAAATACCTATGCTGGACAAAGGATCCAGAAAGATTACATACTTCATGATGAAGATGTTGTAGAGTTGCATATTTAAAACCCTTCTCCCAAAATTTTTTAAATAGATGAACAAAGCAAAAGAAAAACTTATTCTTGCCCTTGATATCGATAATACTTCAAAAGCTATTGAACTTATCGAATTGCTTAAAGATTATATTGGAATATTCAAAATAGGCAAACAACTCTTTACTCGTTTAGGCCCTGAAATCATAAGAATAATCCAGAAAAAAGGTGGTAAAGTATTTCTTGACTTAAAATTCTTTGATATCCCTAATACTGTAAAAAAGGCTGTAAAAGAAGCAACCTTTCATAAGGTGAGCATGTTTACAATTCATGCGATGGGCGGAAGAAAGATGATCAAAGAAGCAGTGAAAAGTTGCATTGACTCTGCTAATATGCTCAAAATACCACGTCCCCTTGTTTTAGCTGTTACTCTTCTTACCAGTTTTGATGAAAAAGGAATCCATGAAATAGGGATCTCTGGGAGTATTGAGGAAAATGTTCTGAAATTAGCGAGACTCTCTATGGAAGCAGGTGCAGATGGTGTGATTGCTTCTCCAAAAGAGATAAAACTTATTAGAAAAGAATGCGGAGATAAATTTTTAATAGTTACTCCTGGAATAAGACCATCTTCGATCAATAAGGATGATCAAGTAAGAACCATGACCCCATCAGAGGCTATAAAAGAAGGTGCAGACTATATTGTTGTTGGCCGACCGATACTTTTGGCTGAAGATCCTGTTGAGGAAGCAAAAAAGATCATTAATAATGTAAAGGATTCTTTTTAAGAAAAGTTTCAACTTTTTTAATATCTTCTGGCTTGTCCACACCTATTGTATTTGCTTCAACCTTTACTGTTTTTATTTTAAAACCATTTTCTATAACCCTTAACTGCTCTAATCTTTCAGAAATTTCAAGAGAGCTTGGGGGAAGAGATGTTAGAAGCATGAGGAAATCTTTTCTGTACCCATACAATCCTATATGTTTAAGATAACCTGTTATTTTTTTATCATGCCCCATCTTGCCTGGATAAGGTATGGGAAAACGAGAGAAGTATATAGCCTCTTCCTTATTATTTACAACAACCTTCACTACATCAGGATCATCAAGTTCATCCTGACTTTTTATAGATGAGACGAGGGTAGTCATAACTATTTTAGAATCTTTAAAAAATGGTTTAGATAAGGCATTTAACATATCTGGGTGAACAAGAGGTTCATCTCCTTGGATATTGAGTATAATATCTGCATCAATACCTCTTGCTACTTCCGCAACTCGATCTGTTCCTGAGGGAAGTGTAGAGTCTGTCATAACTACATTTCCTCCAAAACCTTCCACAACATCTTTTATTCTTTCATTATCTGTTGCAACAATAAGTTTGTTGATAGCCGAGGCTTTTAAAGCTCTTTCGTATACGTGCTGAATCATTGGTTTGCCACTTATAATTGCAAGAGGTTTCCCTGGAAAGCGAGTGGAATGAAAACGGGCAGGGATAACGCCTAAAATAAAAAGACCCACGGTTTCTTTTCTCTTTCCTAATTAGTTCACGTTTTATTTTTCTTTTGAAAATTGATTAATAATCCTTTATTATATAGAGATATAAATGCGTCTACTACTTTAGGATCAAACTGAATAGATGAAGAACGTTGAATTTCGTCTAATGCCTCTTTTTCATTATATTTTCCCCTGTATTGACGATCAGAAGTAAGAGCATCAAATGTATCAGCAACGGCTATAATGCGAGCGGAAAGGGGGATATCCTCTCCTTTAAGCCCGTCAGGATATCCCTTGCCATTATACCATTCATGATGACCCCTGACCCCTTCAAGCACATCACCAAAATTACTTATAGGGGAAAGTATCTGCTCGCCTATTATTGGGTGAAGTTTAATTAAGTTAAACTCTGTATCTGTTAAAGGTGAAACCTTTTTTAATATTGCTTCATCAACTCCTATTTTTCCAATATCATGAAGTAACCCTGTAAGCTTTATAATCCTTTTTTCTCTTTCATCCATTCCCATTTCAATTGCTATGAGTTCGGAGATATTTGCTACTCGTTCTGAATGGCCATAGGTATATTTGTCTTTTGCATCAATAGCAGCTGTTAAAGCCTTAACTGTTTCAAAAAACATTTTTTGGATATTTTCATAAAGAGAGGCGTGCTCAATGCCAACCGCTGCATGATGTGCTAATGCTGTGAGTAGTTCTAAATCGTCTTGCGTAAATGAGTAGGGCAAATCAGTATTATCTACATGAATTAATCCTATCACTTCATCAGCTTTCCATAACGGAACACACATTGCAGAACGAATCCCTGACAATTGAAGGGTTTCAGAATTAGAAAACCTAATATCATCAGAAACATCACTTATTAAAACAGCAATTCGTTTTTTGACAACCTCATTTATTAAGGTTTTGCTAACCACTATATCTTTATTTGTTTTATTCCTGATCACCTTAGGAACAAGTTCACCTTTTTCATTCTTTAACATTAAAAAACCTTTTTCTGCTGAAATAGTTTGAAGAACTTGATCCATGATAATTTCAAGCAGACGAGGTAATTCAATAGTAGAATTAAGAGCCCTTGCTACTTTGTATAAAACCACTAAGCTTTGTTCCCTTTTTGCTATTTTTAGACTCTCTTTATCTAAAGGCAACTCCAAAGGTTCAGGCCCTAAATGTAAAGTAGAGTAAAGGGATAGACCATCTTCTTGATGTTCCTCCATTGGAAATTTAAAATTATCAACATTTTTTATTACAGTATTTTTATTTTTAGCAAAAGGTTTATCTTCAAACAACACCTTAGATGTTGGGCCCTTTTTCCTTAACGTAAGCTTAACGTTACCAATTTTTATTTGGTCTCCAATATTCAATCTTTTTTCATTTACAAGGATATTATTTACAAAGGTACCATTTTTGCTTTGAAGATCTTGGATATAAGGAATGCCATCCTTTATAATAATAAGACTATTTTGGCGAGAGGTTAAAGGATCGTGTAATACTATATCACACCTTTTTGATCTACCTATATAAGTCTTCTCTTGAGTAATATCATAAGTAAATTTTTGATTATTTGTTTCTATTAAAAGTTGGAACATTTTGACCCCTTGCTTATTGTATTAAAACAAATAAAAAAATCAAGGAAAAAAGCTATATAAATTCAATATCATTAATTAATTTCAGTTCAAAATAAAATTTTTTATAAAAATTCTTTAAATAAAAAATTGTTTATTACAATAAGTTTTTATTAAATTCATTTATTTTCTTGACTAATATTAAGCAGATGCTTAAATTAAAAAAATTAGGAGGAAAGAAATGATAATAAAACAATTAGTTGTTGGGCCATTAGCTGCAAACTGCTTTATTATTGGTTGTGAAAATACAAGAGAAGCAGTGGTTATAGATCCAGGTGGGGATGTAAAAGAGATATTATGGACTCTTGTTGATGAAAAATTAAAAGTTAAATATATCATTAATACGCACGGACATTTTGACCATACTGGAGGTAATTATGAGTTAAAAAAAGCAACAGGAGCCCCTATAGTTATCCACCGATTAGATGCTTCAATGCTAAACAATATATCACAAAGTGCAAATCGGTGGGGATTTAATATGCCTAACTCACCCTCTGCAGATATATTGGTTGATGAAGGAGATTTAATCTCCTTTGGCAACTATGGATTAAATGTATTACATACGCCAGGCCATACACCAGGGAGTATATCACTTTATGGGAATAGCGCTGTTTTTGTTGGTGATACACTTTTTGCTGGATCTATTGGGAGAACTGATTTCCCTGGAGGAGATTATCAGGCTTTGATCAATGCGGTAATTACAAAGATTTTTCCTTTAGGAGATGATGTTAAAGTATATCCTGGCCATGGTCCCTCCACGACTGTAGGGCAAGAAAGAAGAACAAATCCTTTTTTTCAGTCAGTGCAAAGGGTTTAATTAGTTCCCAAAAAAGTGAAGAGCGATTAATTGAAGTTAAAGAAGTTTTTGGTTAAAGACCTTAAGAGCGGGTTTTACACCCGGGTATCTAACATTCTCTTTTACGGTAAAATATAAAGTCCTACCCGCAATTTTTCCCTCCCTCAAAGGGAGGGGAAAAAAGGAGGGGGGAATTAATAGGTGATATGAGTTTTCTTATTCTTACCTTAATCCTTCAGCATCAAGGAGAAGCAATTTTTATTTAGTATAAAATTTAGTTTACTTTGTTATTGAAATTGCTTTATTACTTTTTCAAAGATAGGTAAAGAGTTATAAATCACTTCATCTTTTACACAAAAAGCTATTCGGAAATAACCTGGTTTCCCAAATCCTTTCCCTGGTACGGCTAAAACCCTATTTTTTTGCAATTCCATAACAAAAGTTAGATCATCACCAATAGGGGATTTCGGGAACATATAAAAAGCTCCCTGTGGTTTTATTACTTGATAGCCAAATTTGGTAAGGTTTTCATAAAGCAGATCCCTTTTGTTTTGATAGACAGATCCATCTATAAATTGTCCATTTATCTTCATCAATACTCTTTGCATTATTGCTGGGGCATTAACAAATCCGAGGGTGCGGTTTGAAAAGACCATTCCCTCTATTAAATCATCACAATCTTTAGCCAAGGGGCAAATAGCAATATAACCAATCCTTTCACCCGGCACTCCAAGGGATTTTGAAAATGAACCTATAAGAATTGTATCAGGATAAATAGTGGGAATCTCAGGCAATTCAAGATTATCATAAATTATCTCCCTGTATGCCTCATCAGCTAAAATGTAAATGGCTTCACCTTTTTCATCGCTTTTCTTTTTTAGGATTTCTGATAGCTCTTCCAAAGATGACTTTGAATATATTACCCCTGTTGGATTATTAGGGCTATTCACTATAATCGCTTTTGTCCTACCTGTTATATTTGTTTTGATTTTATCAATATTAAGGGTAAAATCTTTATTAGTATCTACAAGCTTCATGATGCCACCATGATAATCAATGTAAAATTTGTACTCTACAAAATAAGGATTTAGCACAATAACTTCATCTCCAGGATTGAGAATTGTTTTTAGTGCAACATTTAATCCACCAGCTGCACCATTTGTCATAATGATATGTTCAACCGAGAAAGGTAAACCACTCTTTTTTTTAAGCATATCAGCAACTTTTTTCCTGGTTTCAGGATAGCCTGCATTTGGCATATAACGATGCATGCCATTAGCAGAGTTGATAATAATTCTTTTAAGCTCTTCTTGGAAAAATAAAGGAGGCTCCTCTACTGGATTTCCTAATGAAAAATCATATATATTCTCTTCACCATAAACTGCCTTTAGTTGCCCGGCAGAATCAAACATTTTTCTCACCCATGAAGATTCTTCTACCATTGCCTTGATTTTTTGTGAGATAGTCATATTTAACCTCCTCTGAAAAATTTTTATTTTTTAAAAAGAAACAATGAGTTAATTAGTTCATTTAACCAAAATAAAAAAGCCACGGGAACTTCCCGTGGCTATATAAAATAAAAAAGCCACGGGGTTTTGCCCCCGTGGCCCATCTCTTACACATTAAGGGCACAGGGGCATTATGTTAAAATAAAACCAAAAATAAAAATAGTTATTATTAACATAATACCCCAATGCCTTAGTTTCTTGCATAAATATTTCCTCTAAATATTTTTTACATATTTTACCCTATTAATCTATATTGTCAAGAGGTTTTTTATTAATGGAAAAACCAAGCAGAGGATAGTAAAGTTA
>JAFDIG010000116.1 GCA_019308145.1 Deltaproteobacteria bacterium
TGTGCCAAACTTTGACTCCTCCCCTGAAAGGTTTACTTCTATTAATATATCAACCTTTTTCCCTTTTTGTGCACCCCTTTTCTGGATCTCATTAGCAATCTTTTCTGAATCTACTGAATGAATTAGCGAAAAAGGCTCTATCACATATTTTACTTTATTTTTTTGCAGATGACCTATCATATGCCAATTTACATCTGAAGGAACAGCAGGAATTTTTTGCAAAGCCTCTTGAACATAGTTTTCCCCAAGTATCGTTGCCCCTGCATCAACTGCTTCAAGAATCCTTTTTATATCAACTGTCTTGCTAACTGCTACAAGCTTTACATCATCTGGCTTTCTGTTAGATCTTATTGCTGCTTCTTTAATTCTATCCATTACACGTTTAAAATTATCCTTGATATTGATGTTAGATTCCATAACCTTAGCCTTTCTTAACAATAGGGAATTCTGTGATTGCCCCAATATCTTTTAATGAATCTATCACTTCACAAAGAGGAAGACCAACCACATTTGTGTAACTTCCTTTTATCTCTTTTACCATAAAAGCACCAATTCCTTGAATGCCATAAGAACCAGCTTTATCCATTGGTTCACCAGTTGCAACATAATTCTCTATCTCTTTTTTTGAAAGATTCTTTATCTTTACTTCTGATTCCACCCAAGAAGAAATCTCTTTTCTTAATTCTTCATTTATTATAACATATCCTGTTACAACTTTATGTACTCTACCACTTATAAATTGAAGCATTTTTTTTGCATCCTCTTTCTCCACTGGCTTTCCAAGGATCTTTTTATCTAAAAAAACAATGGTATCAGCACCTATTACCCATCTGTGGGGAAACAGGCGAGAAACATCTTTTGCCTTTGCTTTAGCAAGTCTAACAGCATGGTCCCAAGGAGATTCTCCAGGAAGGAGCTCTTCACTGATTTTTGGAGGTATAACTTCAAAAGGAATTGAAATTAGAGAAAAGAGTTCCCTTCGCCTTGGAGAAGCTGAAGCTAAAATCAATGGCTCTTTCATTACAAAAAAATTATTATAATTTTCTTATATTGTCAAGGTGGGAAACCAGATTTTGTCTGTTACTTCTTTTTTTATACTGAGCTCTGTTGCATTTGGGGGGAACTAAATTTCTTTTTTCCTATAAAACGAACTACTCCTAAGAAACTAAGAACAATTACCATAATCACAGTTGCCATTGCATTTGCACTACCCATACGACCATCCATATCAAGGTAAATGATCTCTATTGCTGCTAAGTGAACAGTAGCAGATACAA
Source organism: Deltaproteobacteria bacterium (assembly GCA_019308145.1). Taxonomy (GTDB): domain Bacteria; phylum Desulfobacterota; class JAFDIG01; order JAFDIG01; family JAFDIG01; genus JAFDIG01. The sequence continues at coordinate 1,278 of JAFDIG010000116.1, forward strand.
GGAAGATAACCGCACTGATAGTAACCATAGATCGCATAAAATAATATATAAATGTTTGCATAAAAGCAACTTTGCTTAACGGGAAAACAACCCTTGTAAATGTTGTTATTATACTCGCACCAAGACTTGTTGCTGCCTCTTCCATGGATTTATCGATCTGTTTTAGGTTTGTTATGCTTGAAAGCATACCAAGAGTGTAGTTACAGATCACCACATTTATTATAATTATCCATGGTGTTCCATAAAATATATAATATGGTCTGTTAAATGCAAGGATATAACCTAAACCCATTACAGTTCCTGGGATTGCTGCTGGCATTACAGATAAAAGATAAAGCAATTGAGAACCTTTTGGTTTTGCCTTTTCTACAATATATCCAGAAACAAGTGTAAGAGAAGCCCCAATAATTCCTACTACAATAGCAATCCAAAAACTTGTCCATAGTGAAGCATATCCACCAATAGAGGGGAAGTTATAATGTGTAAAGCTTAAGCGCCAATCATAAGGCCATACCTTTACAAAAGATCCAAATACAACTGTTACATAAATAAGAATAATGCATGCAGATATCAAAATACAATAACCTGTAAACCCGATTTTTTTCCACATTCTTGATGGCCGTAAAAAAGGTCGGGCCTGTCCACTTATCAATGAAAAACTCTTTTTTGAGATATAATAGTTTACCAAAAATGCAGCAACAGACGGGATTAACAATATAACGCTAATGGTTGCGCCCATATCAAATTTTTGAAGTCCTATAACTTGAGAGTATATCTCTGTAGCTAATACATTGTAATTTCCCCCAATCACAATAGGATTTCCAAAATCAGTAATTGTAAGATTAAATACCAAAGCTGCTGCGCTTACAAGTCCATATTTAGCAGATGGAACAGTTACCTTCCAAAAAACCTGAAAAGCATTTGCACCAAGTGATTCTGCTGCTTCGTCGATTCTCGTATCAACTGCTGAAAGAGTAGTATATAAAATCACTAAAGCATGAGGAAGACAGTAAAAGATCTCTGAGATTATGATCCCCCATGCTCCATATATAGACCAATCGGTTTTAAGAAGATGAGCAGTAATTAAGCCATTTCTTCCAAAAAGCAAAATAAGAGCCAAAGCCTGAATAATTGGTGGAGAAATGAGGGGCATCATTATTATTGTATAGAATATATTTTTACCTTTTATTGTTGTTCTTGTTAAAGCATATGCAAAGAAAAAAGCAAGTATTGTAGTTACTATCATACTAATGATAGCAACATAAAAACTATGATGTAATGATCTGGCTATCCTTGGTGTACGGAAATATTTATAGTAGCTTGCAAGAGAAAAATGTCCATTCTTGAGAAAGCTCATCTTAAGGATAGAGTAAAGAGGAAAAAGCATGAAGAAAAATAGAATAAAACCTATTAAAAGGGAAACAAGTATAACTATCTGTCTATCACTTATTATACCTGTAGGAGGAGTTGTTGAAACTGCAAAACTTTCTGATTTATTTGCCATATTCAACCTTCTAAAATATTTCTATTATTATATATAAGAATTTTTTAATTTATTTATCAGGAAATACCATAAAACCATTTGGAGGCAAATATATATCCAAACTCTCGCCATGTTTTATTCCAAGTTCTTCATAATCAGTATAAAGCACATCGGTTATTACTTCATTCCCATTTAATTCTATCATCAACCTAACGACAACACCCATAAATGTTGCCACATCTAATCTCCCAGAAAAGATATTTTCTTTATATTTCTTTTTCAGGGTTCCTCTCTTTCCTACTTCAATCTTTTCAGGTCTAATAGCCAAAATCAACCGGTCCTCATTCACACCATTTGCAGAAGCAACTTTTAAAAGAAGATCTCCCACTCTTACCATGCTTCCTTCCTTGACTCCTTTGAAAAAATTGGACGTCCCAACAAAATCTGCTACAAAACTTGTTTTTGGATTCTGATATATCTCAAGAGGAGTTCCAACCTGTTCAAAAACCCCTGCTTCCATTACAACCACTTTGTCTGCTATGCTTAAAGCTTCTTCTTGATCATGGGTAACATAGATCATTGTTTTGCCGAGTTCGTTTTGTAATCTTTTTATTTCGGCTCTTAATCTGATCCGAATCTTAGCATCCAAGGCAGATAGAGGTTCATCCAGCAACAAAACATTTGGATTAGGTGCTAAAGCCCTTACCAAAGCTACCCTTTGTTGCTGGCCACCTGAAAGTTGAGCAGGATAGTAATCTTTCCACTTGGTAAGGCCAACAAGGTTAAGCATCTCCTCAACTCTTGATTCAATTATATTTTTGGGAAACTTCCTCATCTTTAGGCCAAAAGCAATATTTTCTCCAACTGTCATGTTTGGGAAAAGTGCATAAGACTGGAATACAATACCAAAATTTCTTTTTTGAGGTATAAGATCATTTATTACTTTACCATCATACCAGATTTTTCCATCAGTAGGAATTTCAAACCCAGTAATCATCCTTAATATTGTGGTTTTCCCACATCCAGAAGGGCCAAGAAAGCATACGAACTCACCCTCTTTTACCTCTAAATTCACCTTATTAACGGCTATAAGTTCTCCAAACTTTTTAGTCAGATTCTCAAGAACAAGCTCTTTTGACATAGTTTAATCCCTTTATATATATAATATAAATAAAGGCTAAATAAAATAGGGCTTCTTTCTTTAAAAAAGAAAGAGGCCCTATATTTATTACTTTAAGAAAAGTTTTTGCCACTTTTCAAGTATCTGATCCCTATGAGCAGCTGACCATTTGAAATCCATTGGATAAAGCTTGATTGAGCTAAGAGGAGGTAGATCTTTTGGTCCAGGAATTCCTGGCAAAGTTACCCCTAATTTAAATTTTGAATAAGCACGCATAGCATTATCACTTATTGCCCAGTCAAGAAATCTTTTTGCTTCCTTAGGATGTTTGGCACCTTTTAAAAGGGCATTAGCTTCAAGCTCATAACCTGCACCTTCTGCTGGAAATTGTAAAGCAACAGGGAAACCACGTTTCTTTAATTGAGAATATACAAAAGCAAAAGAACAACCAATTACATATTCACCTGCCGCTGTTAATTTAGCAGGTTTTGAACCACTTTTTATATACTGGCCTATATTTTTATCTAATTTCTTTAAGAATTCCCAACCATCTTCCTTGCCTTCTTTTGCACCAAACATCTGTAATATACTTGACACCTGCAAATAACCTGTTCCAGAACTTGCAGGGTTAGGCATAATAACCAATCCTTTGTAAACAGGCTTTGTAAGGTCTGCCCATGAATGTGGCATCGGAAGCTTTCTTTTTGCCAACTCTTTGGTATTTATCACAAAAGCTGCTGCATAAAGGTCAATTGCCACCCAATAGCCTTTTGGATCTTTGAAACGAGCAGGAATTCTTTCCAAACCTTTTGGTTTGTAAGGAACAAGAAGTCCCTTAGGAATAAACTGCTCCATATTAGTAACTGCCCATCCCCAAATGCAGTCTGCTTGAGGATTGTTCCTCTCCGCTAACATTCTTGCGCCGAGCTCACCAGTAGACAATCTAATCCATTTAATATCAATATCAGGCAAATCCTTTTTTGCAATTTTCATATACTCTATTGCTTCATCAGTTTCAAGAGAGGTATAGACAACTAACTTCTTCTTGGCAAAAGCCGGGACAATACCTATTGATAATGTTAAAATCAATGCTATAAAAATTATAAAAAATCTTTTCATATCCAAACCCCCTTTTTTTAAAAGTTGAATTTGTTAATATTATATAATCACCTCCCTTATTGAAGAATTTTTATAAGAGATCTTTTAAAAGCAAAAATCTCAAATAAGAGCAACAAAAAAACAAAGAAAAAGATTCCTTTAAATTTAAAGTACTTATATTTTTTTATTAAATTTGAAGAAATTTGTCAAGTCAAGAAAGGTATAAAAAAATTTATACTTAAATTTTTTTTTAATTAAAAAACTATTGCCATTTATTATTAAATTTTAGAAAATTAGTCAAGCAAATTTTTTCATTTGTAAAAATTTGGTTACTTTAAGCATTGAGTTAAGTTAAACAAAAAATTAACAGCTATTTCATTCTTTTAAGTTCATTTAAAGAGTCTCAATTTATTAGCTAAAAAATAAGATATTAGATTCAATCATGATTCATCATGTTAAAAATTATAATCTTTACAAATATTAGAATATCTGATAAATAAAAGTCTCAAATCTTAATTACTCCATATACGAAAAACTGGGTAATTAGGAGGATTCTAAAATTACTAAATTTCTTTCAAAATAGGATTTTAAGTTTTTTCTCTTCTCAATTTAAATATAATGCTTTAGCCATAAGGTAAGGAGGAACCATGTTTTTCAAAAAAAAAGAACGTAAAGTTGCGGTTTTGGTTAAGGAACATATTGACAAAGTTGAAGAATGTCTGCATGTTGCGCTAAATGCTTTAGAATCTTATTTTCAAAGTAACATTAACGAGGCAAAAAAAGCTTGCCTTTCTACTGATGAAAAAGAAACAGAAGCAGATGAATTGAGAAGAAAAATTGCTGATATTCTTTATTCGGGAGCTTACCTCCCTCTTTTGAGGAAAGATATATATGATATGGTTGATTCAGTTGACAAGATCGCCGATGGAGCAGAATCTAGTGTTGATTTTGCATTAAGCCAAAGGCCTGAGATCCCCGAAAATTTGGTTGATGATTTTATAAATATAACAAGGTTATCAATCAATAATTTTATCCCGTTAAAGGATGCTATTACACATTTTCAAACTTGTTCTTTTGCTTTATCAGCTGATGATATAACTTTAATTAGAGAAAAGATAAAGGAGACTGGCATTTGGGAATCTGATATAGACAGAAAACAGTGGGAATTAACAAGAAAGATCTTTACAATGGATATCCCTCTTGCTCACAAGATCCACTTGAACTCTCTTTTGATCAAGATCTGTAACATCTCAGACAGAGTAGAGGATGCATCTGATATGTTAGAGTTATTAGTTATTAAGGGAAGAGTATAGTCTTTACCTTTTAAATTAAACCTTTTACCCTTAAATATTAGTTTTTATAGGTTATATATTTTAATCTAATTTTTAATAGGGAAAATTTATGTGGAAACTTTTTGGTGGTTTTTTTCTTGGTTGGAGTTTGGGCAGCAATGATTCTGCTAATATATTTGGGCCTAGTGTAGCTGCTGGAATTATACCATATAGAATAGCGGTTATTCTCACTTCTATATTTGTCATTGTAGGAGCAATTGCAGAGGGTCCAAAGGTTATGGATACTGTAGGCAAGATGACCCATCTCGTGCCCTTGACAGCCTTTATTACTGCTTTTTCGGCTGCTATTACTGTTGGGGCTATGTCTTATCTTTCTTTACCAGTTTCAACCTCACAGGCTATTATAGGAGCTGTTTTAGGGGTTGGCCTCTTTTATGGCCAAGCTGATTTTGGAAAGCTTGGTAAAGTTATACTATGCTGGGTTTTAACCCCTGTTGGTGCATTAGTTATTAGTGCTATTTCATATTTAATCTTAGAAAAAATATTTAACAAAATTTTTATAAGTATAAAAACACAGCAAA
>JAFDIG010000117.1 GCA_019308145.1 Deltaproteobacteria bacterium
CTTATTATAATTATAACAATTTTTTTCTCATCTTCAACCTTATTTTTTAGAAATTTAGATTCTACTTTTAGATAAAATACTATTTTATTTTTATTATTGCGATTGTAGGATTTTGTGATACAATATATAAAAATATAAAAAACTGATTTATTAGAACTTTTTAACTAAATTTAAACATATAATTAGTCTTTGTTGCGTGTTGAAAAAGGAATTAATCGAGTTTAGATTAGCGAAGCTATCCTAAAAAACAATATGATAAGGAGGTGCTAAAATGGCTAAAAAATTTGCATTATATTTATTATTTTTATCTTTAGCTTTTCTATTTTCATTTACTAATTATGCAATTTCAAAGCCATCAACATGTGAAAATTGTCATGCAAAAATAACCCCAAAACTTGTTAAAGACTTCAACAGAGGAGAAATGGCTCAAATATTGACATGCAAATCATGTCATGGCAGTCAGCATAAAAGTACAGATGATGTAGACAAAGCCGAACTCCCCACTATAAATACATGTAAGAAATGCCATAGTGAACAGGCTAAACAGTATTTAAGTGGCAAGCATGCGTTAGGATTAATTGCACTTAATGCTATGCCATATACTCATATGCAGCCTAAAAGTTTTATAGAAGGTCAAAAGGGGTGTGGAGGATGCCATACCCTGGGTTTAGTAGATAAAAAAGCAAGAGAGACCGAAGGGCGAAAATATTATCGATATGGAATGGATTGTCAGAACTGTCATACACGACATGCATTTTCAAAAGCTGAAGCATTAGAACCAGAGGCATGTATGACATGTCATATGGGCTTTGACCATGCTCAGTGGGAGATGTGGTCTGGTTCTAAACATGGGGTTATCTATTTAATTAATCGTATAATCAATCCTAAAAATAAGTACCGAGCTCCTAAATGTCAAACATGCCATATGCCTAATGGTAACCATCGTGTGTTTACTGCTTGGGGATTTCTTGCTGTTAGACTGCCTGAGGATGATAAAGAATGGATGGGATATCGTACCACCATTCTAAAAGGTTTGGGGGTATTAGATCCAAATGGCAAACCAACCGCTCGCCTTGATGTTGTTAAGGCAGGAAAGGTAGCAAGATTAACCAAAGAGGAATTCACGGCAGAGCGAAAGCGAGTTACTGATGTTTGTAAACAGTGCCATACTCCAAACTTTGTTAAAGAAAACATGAAAAATGCTGATCTAATGGTAAAAGAGGCAGACAAGCTATTTGCTGAGGCAATAGAAATCGTTGCGGGTCTTTATAAGGATGGTATCATCAAAAAACGTGCAAATTATCCAGCATATCCAGATCTTTTAACATTTTATGATGTAAATACCAAGATTGAAGAGATTCTTTATGAAATGTTTATGGATCATCGGATGAAGACATTTCAAGGTGCTTTTCATATAAATTATGATTATTCAACATGGTATGGTTTTGCAAAGTTGAAAAAGGATTTAGTAGAAATCAGGGAGTTGGCAAAAAAGATGAGGGCTGAAGCCAAAAAATAAATAAATTCCTTAAAATCTTTAAAAGTTATAAGAGGCCTAACATTATATTAAGGATGTTAGGCTTTAATTTTTTGATTCTAAAAAATTAAACTCTATATTTCCCTTTATTCCTTTTAGATGGATAAATTCTAATCATCTTTTTTAATACGCTTTTATGGGATGAATTTTATTGGAAAGTCGAATCGCCATACACTTATACAGAAGATGATCAAAAAGATTATTATAAGATTTATATATGCCATTACAACAAAAACCTTTCTTACAGGGATAAGCTTTTTTTTAACCTCTCCTTTTTGTTGTAGAAGTTTGGAAATAAACTTTACCTTTTCAAGGACTTCTTCACCATGAGGAGCATCCTTAAGAGATTCTGTTAAATCAGAACCTGCGGTATGCCTGCCAAAATGCCTCCCATCCTTCCATTTAGGGCTATCACTAACATCATACACTTTATTTTTATAAACAAAATAGGCTAAGTTTCCTCCTAAACCATCAAAATTACTTAAATTATCAATAGTTATCTCTTTTGGCGATCCTACTAAATCTTTGTAAATACGTGTCTCTTTTTGCATCTTGTGGTGTATTATAGTAATCGCTGTGATACCAATCATTATCATAATAATAAATAAAATAATCTTTATAAAAAGCATAAAACCAAATGTATTATTAAAAAACTGATTAAATTTATCGATCCTCATCCATGTTAAAAATGAACCAGTTAAAGCAAGAATAATCATACATGTAACACCTAAAATTCTTTCTGCACGTGGGATTCCTCCTTTAATTTCTGTAGGCTTTATAAATATATGAATATAAAATATAGCTCCAAAGAAGATAATCGCAGCAAGTAGATGTATATACCCAATAATAAACCTCAAGGCTTTATAAAATGGGCTTTTTAGTAACTTAACCTTTTTAATAACTCTTTCAGGGATTGGATATTGGTAGCCATTTCGAATATAGGCATAACCTGTAGTATTTAAAGTGCCACCAATACTTTCTTGATGGCAGTATAAACAGGTTTCGCCAGTTTTTTCTGCATAATCTTCGGTTGCATGTGCTATAAAATTTGCTGAAAAGAATAAAACAAAGAAAATAAATATTATTAAAATAATTTTAAGATATTTTTTTATTTTCATTTTTTCTCTATACCCTCCACCTTTTTGAAAAACAAAGAGATCTTTAAAGGCTAAATCTTTTTATTTTGCTTAACTCAATAAAATATTTAAAATTTATATAGAATAGGATAAATAATTTATTATATTATAACCATCTCTTTTTTATTTCAAGATAAAAACAGGGGAACCCCTCCTTAAAATATGCTTGATTTTTTCTTTTAATGAAATGTAATATAAAAACAAAAAGGGAAAAATATGAAAATTATTTTAGGAATTATCATAGGTGCTTTTATAGGTTTTCTGCTTTTTCTTGTTTCGCCATACGTTGGAGTTGGATGAACACTTCTTTGTCATCCCTATATTGCTATAATCTTAGGTGCAATTATAGGAGGAATGATAGCTTTAGGTTAAGGCACAAAATGAATAAAATATGAAAAAAGAGAATAATTTTATTAAAACATTATGCGGTATATGCCCAGCAGGATGTGGTGTAGAAGTTCTTGTTGAAGATGGTAGGGTCAAAAAGATTCGGCCAGATAGAGACCACCCCTTTGGAATATTATGCCCAAGAGGAGCTGCTGCTAACGAGATTGTCCATTCACCAGATCGTCTCCTTTATCCAATGAAAAGAGAAGGGGTAAAAGGCGAAGCTAAGTTTAAACGTATATCATGGGATATGGCATTAGATGAGATTACTACTCGCATCAAAGATATTGTCAAAAGGTTCGGGGCTGAATCTCTTGCTTTCTACACTGGAAGAGGTGGATTTGATCAATCACTTTTAGATATGACAACACCTGGTGGTTATGACCCTATTGCCTGTAATCTTTTTTTCCCCTTGGGATCTCCTAATGCTGCAAGTTGCACTTCTATATGTTATGACTCACATGCAGTATTAGCGCCTCTTACCACCTTTGGAAGAAGTGGGGAAAGCATAAAACCTGATATAGAAAATAGTGATACTATCTTTGTCTGGGGAACAAACCCTGCTAAAGAAAAAGGAGCATATCTGATAGTTATTGATCCACAAAAAAATTACACTGCAAGAAAAGCAGATGAATGGATTCCAATTAGGCCTGGCACTGATGGAGCCCTTGCTTTATCAATGATAAATTATATTATTGAAAAAGATCTAATAGATAGAGAATTTGTTGAAAAGTGGACAATAGGTTTTTATGAGCTCAAAGAATATGTAAAAGGTTTTAGCCCCAAAAAGATAGAATCGATCTGTTGGGTGCCAGCTGATAAAATTATTAAATTGGCAGAGAGGATAGCAAGAAGAAAAGCTACATTTCTAACAAATACAGGATTGGAATATTCCAACTGTGGGGTTCAGGCTATAAGAGCTCTCTTTATTCTTTTTTCAATTGCAGGTAACCTCGATGTCAAAGGTGGCCTTCTATTTAATATGCCAAGAGGATATCCAGTAAACAGAAATATCCTCCCCATGCCAAAAGGAAAGGACCCTATTGGTGCAGACAAATATCCTCTTTATGTAAAGATTAACCGCTCTGCTCAATTTATGGAGATGCCCCGCGCAATCTTAGAAGGGAAACCATATCAAGTAAAAGGCCTCATCGTATTAGGGTCTTCAATTCTTACCTCTTACCCTCAACCAGCTATATGGAGAAATGCTTTAAAATCCCTTGATCTGCTTGTTGTTATTGACCGTTTTTTTACAGCTGACTCCTTTTTTGCAGATTATATCCTCCCTGGGACAACAGGCTTTGAGATAGATTCATACAGGATTAATTTAGATTATAATTATATAGAGCTTAAACCAAAGGTAGTTGAACCTGTAGGGGAGGCAAGAAACGAATATATTATTTTAGCTCAAATAGCTAAAAAATTAGGATATGGTGATAAATTCCCTCAAACCGAAGAAGAGATGTTAAATTTTGTTTTTAATAATGCAAAGGTTTCTCTAAAGGAATTAAAAGATAAAAATGGCCCTTGTTTTATGCAAAAAAAAGAGATGGTTTATAAAAAGTATGAAAAAGGACTTTTAAGAAGGGATAGAAAAATAGGATTTCCTACCCCTTCATCTAAGGTAGAAATAACCTCATCTATGCTAAAAGAATATGGGTATGACCCATTGCCAGTTTATGTTGAACCAAAAGAGGGGCCTATTGCTAACCCAGATTTGGCAAAAAGATTTCCCCTTGTTTTAACTACTGGTGCAAGGATACAATCGACTTTTAGAAGCCAGCATTTAAATATCCCTAAGTTGATAAAAGCACAAAAAAAACCTAATATCCTAATACATCCAGAAGATGCTAAAAAAAGAGGGATAAAAGATGGTGATAAGGTAAAACTTAAAACCTTAAGAGGAGAAGTTACTTTTTTTGCGAAAGTAACTGATAGGATTGCCAAAGGTGTAATTGAGGCAAATATGGGCGGAGGAGGACCTCTGTCGCCTTTAGAATGGCAAAAGGCAAATATAAATCTTCTTACCGATTTTTATAATATAGATCCTATCTCTGGCTTTCCTGTCTTCAAAGCACTCTTATGTGAGGTTGAAAAGGATTAGGATACTTTTTAATTTTATTTAAATTTTTTAAATGATATCTTTTGGCATTGACAAAACCTTTTTATTAAGGATAATAATATCTATATAGATTTATCAAAAAATCCATTAAATGGAGTATAAGATGAGATCAAGGATTACTATATTATCTTTATTTCTTATTATATTCATTTTGCTTCAAGGATGTTCTTTTACCCTTTTTTCAAAAAAGAAAAAAGAGAGACTCCCTATCACAGAATATTATCAAGAGGGCCTTGCTCTCTTTAAAAAAGGAAAATATAAAAAATCACGTGATATATTTCGCTCTATAAGAGAGGATTACCCTTTTAATAAAAAGATTACACCTATGGCAGACCTTAGATATGCTGATTCCCTCTTTTACTCATATGATTATCAGTCTGCTCTGATATGGTATAAAGCTTATAAAAAACTTTATCCTGCCTCTCCTTTTATTCCTTATGTCTTATACCAGACTGGGCTTTGTTATTATAACATGATGAGGCCACCTGATAGGGATCAAACATATACAAAAAATGCAATCAAAACATTTAAAGAACTTATCAAAGAGTATCCAAATACACCTTTTGCGAATGCGGTTGGCAACAGAATTGAAAAATGTAGAGAAAATCTTGCTGAACATGAGTTTTATGTTGGTAAATTCTATTTTAAGAAGAAAAAATATATCGGTTCTTTAAGAAGATTTAAAAAGGTTTTAAAAGATTACCCAGGATCAAAAATTGAGGACAAAACCCTCTATTTTTTAGCTTTTTCTTATCACAAATTAAAAAAACCTCAAAAAGCATTAAAGACTTTAGCAAGGCTAATAAATAATTACCCTAACTCAAAATATCAAAAAAAGGCAAAAGAACTTTTAATAAAGATAAAATCAGAAAAACCTATCAAAAAAGAGTTGATAAAAAGTTATTTGCCTTTAAAAAGTTTAAAAAAAACGAAAAAGGCAAACCTAAAAAAGGGAATTCTTCCTTTTGAACCCCTCACAGGGGATAATCCAATAGATATAAGTGCTGACACACTTGAAGGAGGTAGCAAAAAGAATGTTGTCATATTTAAAGGTAATGTAATAACAAAGTGTAAAGATCTTGTGATTAGATCCGATTATTTAACCATTAAAAAAGCAAAAGGAGGAAAAGGGGTTAGTTTTGCAAAAGCTTATGGAGATGTTATTATTACTCAGAATAATCGGAAAGGGAAAGCTGATATACTCATTTATGATGCTAATGAAAAAAAGATCGTTATGCAAGGCAATCCAAAACTCACCTCTAATGAAGGTATTATCACAGGTGATTCCATCCAATTCCTTATAGATAAAAAAATCCTTATCATTAATGGGAATAATAACATAAGAGCAAAAGCTTACGTTTCTGGCAAAGTACCTCTCTTTTAAAATTTAATAAATCATGCCTAAAAAAATATATATTGTTACGCTTGGTTGTGCAAAAAACAGAGTTGATACCGAGGTTATGCTTGGAATCCTTACTAAAAAAGGTTATGAGATAGTCCTTAATCCAGAGGAGGCAGATATCATCATTGTCAACTCATGCGCATTTATATCTGACGCAAGGGAAGAATCAATTGAAACAGTTATGGAATTATCTGCTATAAAAAAGAAAGAAAAAGAAAAGTCCCTTGTTTTAGCAGGATGTTTATCGCAAAGATATGCAAAAGTATTAAAAATATTTTTCCCAGAAGTCGATAAATTCATTGGACCAGGTCAGGTAGACAGAATTGCTGAAATTCTTGAATCAGATAAAAAGTTTTTTATAGGAAATCCTTCACGTTTTCTTTATGACCACACAATGCCAAGAATCTTAACCACAGGTTATTATATGGCATATGTAAAGGTGGCTGAAGGTTGTTTTAGAAAATGTACATTCTGTATTATCCCAAAACTTAGGGGAAGGTTTAGAAGCAGAAGCATTGATTCTGTTTATGAAGAAGTAAAGGGACTTGCATCCACGGGGATAAAAGAAATAAATTTGATTGCCCAAGATTTGACAAGCTATGGGAGAGATCTTAATGATGGAACTTCATTATACCATTTGCTTAAAAGATTGGTTTTAGTAAAAGGAATAGAATGGATAAGGATGCTCTACCTTTATCCTGAACCTTCATTATTTACACCTGAACTTTTATCTTTAATAGCAAATGAGGAAAAAATCGTAAAATATATTGACATACCAGTACAACATATATCTTCAAGGATATTAAAAATGATGGGACGTAACTACTCAAGGGAAGAAGTTTATGATTTGATCCATCTTTTAAGAGATAAAGTCCCAGGCGTAGTTTTAAGGAGTACAGTCATGGTAGGCTTTCCAGGGGAAACAGAAGAAGAGTATAATGAACTTCTTGATTTTATTTCTGATATACGTTTTGATTGGCTGGGAGCGTTTTCTTTTTCAAATGAATTAGGGACAAAGGCATCTCATTTAAAGCCTCAATTTACTAAAACTATTAAAGATAAACGAAAAAGAAAACTTATGCATATTCAGAAAAGGATAACAAGAGAAAAGAATCTATCACTTGTGGGAAAAACTGTTGATGCACTAATAGAATTTATAAACGAAGATAAGGATTTTATTGCGAGACATAAAGGTCAGGCACCAGAGGTGGATGGAGTTTTACTTATTAATGGGGATACTCAACCACGCTTTAATCCAACAAAGGTAAAGATCAAAAAAGCATATTATTATTATGATTTAATAGGAGAGATTGTAGAGTAAAGTTAATAGCTATCTAATAAAAGAAGGTAACCATAAGCTAAGCTTAGGGAAAAGCATTATGGTTATAATCCCTGAAATTAAAAGCAGAATAAAAGGCCATACACCTTTAAGGATCTCTTTCATATCTGTTTCAGCAATACCTAATATCACATAAAGGTTCATCCCAACAGGGGGAGTAATCAATGCTAATTCCATAAACTGCTAATGCATCGGTTCTTGCCATAATTACAAGATCTTGATCAATCCTTGTATCAACAGCAGCCTTTATCTTTGGAATCATCTCTTCAGTTGGGATCACCTTTTTCCCTTCCATATGGCCACAACGTTTTGGAAAAAGCTGATCCTCAATAAAAAGTCCTGCAACACCTATCTTTTCAAACTCTCTTACAGTCCTGATGACATTTGTTACATTACCATGTCCTGTATCTCCATCAGCAAAAACAGGTATATCAACTGCTTCAACTATATTTTTTGTATGGTTAACCATTTCGGTTAAAGTAAGCAGAGAAACATCTGGTTTCCCAAGCAAGGAAGCAGAGGCAGGATAACCACCAAGGGTAACTGCCTTAAATCCAACTTGCTCAATGATCTTAGCGCTTAAGGCATCAAAAGCACCTGGTAATATAAGGATCTCTTCATCCAAAATAAGTTTTTTAAAAAAAGTTGTTTTTTTCATAGTTTAACCTACTTTCCTTCTCTAACAGAATAGACTAAAATGAATTTAGCAGGAATATCACCAATGCTTCTGCCATAATGGGGTCTGTTTGATTCAAAGTAGAAACAATCCCCTTGACCAACTATATAGGTTTTACCATCATAAAAAACTTCCTGCTTTCCTTCTAACATATATACAAATTCCTCTCCTTCATGAACTAATGGCTCTTCAGGAAATTTAAAACCAGATGTAAGAATGTAAGCATGCATAAGCCGATCCTTCTTTTTGTAATTTAGGGACTCATATGTATAAGCAGAAGCAACTCCTTGTCTTGTCACCACCTTTCTCTCATTTGCTCTTACAATGATAAAAGGTTCATTATCAACCTTTAGCTTTTCACCCGTTATTAATGAGATTACATCCTCTTCAAAAGCATGTGCAATCCTTGTTAATGTACTAATAGGGGGTTCTTTTTTACCATTCTCAATCTGTGATAGATAACTTTTAGTAAACCCTGTCTTTTCTGCAAGTTTGGCTAAACTCCACCCTTTATTTTGCCTTATCCTTCTAATACGCTGTGCTATTTCATTATTCAGCATTTTCGCTTCTTTTTCTGCATGTTCCATATTTTAATTTATACACTATCAGTAAACAGCAGTCAAGCCTTTTCTATTAATAAAAAAATTTTATTGACAAATTATGAAATAATTAATAATATTATTAACTAAAAGTGTTTTGTTCTTGTTTATAAGAAAGCAATAAATGGTTTTAACCTTAATTTTAGTAATTTCTATTCTTCTCCAATTTATAGCCGCACTCCTAAACTTAAAATTAATACGCGTTACAGGATGGCGACTTTGCTGGGTATTTATTGCAAGCGCTCTTTTATTAATGGCAATAAGGCGGTTGGTCACATTATTTTACTCTATTTTGCACAATTGTCCTTACACTGCTAACCTACCAGCAGAGTTAGTTGCGGTTGTAATTTCTGCATTATTTTTAATTGGTATAATAACTCTCTTCCCTATTTTTACCTCCTTCAAAAAGTCTGAGCAAGAATTGGCTGTTAGAAATAAAATTGCAACTATATTTCTTACCATCTCAGATGAGCAAATGTATGGTGAGGTTTTAAAGGTTATTTTAAACGTTCTTAAAAGCAAATATGGGATCTTTGGATATATTGACGAATATGGAAATTGGGTTTGTCCATCTTTAACAACGGATGTTTGGGACAAATGCAAAATGATTGATAAAGGGATTTCCTTTCCTCGAGAGAAATTTGGTGGTATATGGGGTGAAGCCATTACCAAAAAAAAAGTTATATTTTCTAATAGAATGCTTAATGTACCGAAAGGACACATAATAATAAATAGAGCCCTTGATGTACCAATTATTTATCAAGGAAATGTGATCGGCAATATTATTGTTGGGAATAAGGAATCAGATTATAATGATCAAGACATCAAATTGTTAAAAACCATCGCTGATTACATTGCTCCCATACTGCAGGCAAGATTAGAAAGAGATAAAGAAGAAAAAAGCCGCAAACAGGCTGTTGAGGCTTTAACACAAAACAAACAATTCTTGGAAGCTATATTTGATAGTTCCATAGATTCTATAATTACTCTTGATCTTGACCGCCGCATAACAAGTTGTAACCCTTCTTTCCTTAAACAATTTGGTTATACTCGCGAAGAAGTAATAGGCAAATCCGTATCAATCATTCATCCTTCAGAGGAAAGTTTTACTTCATATGGTAAAAATATTTATCCTATAATAAATAAAAAGGGCTTTTATAGACGTGAATGGAAGTATCGCCGAAAAGATGGAACCTTAATTCCAACAGAAGG
>JAFDIG010000118.1 GCA_019308145.1 Deltaproteobacteria bacterium
TTGCAATAGAACCGATCTTATCTTCTGCATTAAGCAATTTAGCAGGTAATAATGTAGCAGATTCTAAAAGTGAAAAGCCTTTTAGCCCTGCATCATGAAGAAATTTTAACTCTTGTGTAAAAGCTTTACCATGAATTACCCCAGGGCTACCAGAATCAGTGCCAGTTCCTATCTTTACCCCTATATTAATCCCTTCTGAAACTGCTTTTATATGTGTATCAAAAATTCTCTTAACAACATCTTTCTGTTTTTGATTCAATTTCGGATTATTAATATTAGCCCATAACGCCACTAAGGTAGGCACCCAAACCGTTAAACTTTTTGCCATCTTTTCAAGGACTTCTTTTGTTATAAATATACCATGTTCTATACTATCCACTCCAGCCATTATTGCATCTATAATCGCTTCTTTACCATTGGCATGAGCCATAACAGAGAGGCCCCTTTTTTTCGCCTGATTAACAAGAAATCGAATCTCTTCCCTTGAAAAGCCTTGTTTTCCGCCTTCTATTTTCCCATATTCATCAAAACTTGCAACCCCTGAGACAATAATCTTCAGGATTTTTGCCCCTTTTCTTTTTATGATATCAATATGTTTTATCATTTCATCTTTAGTTGATACTCCAGCACCTAAAAAATCTCCATAAAATCCTTTTTTATATATAGCCATTCCAGCAGGGAATATTAAAGGAAGAGAGTGATCATTGTTATATAATCTTTTAGCAATAATACCTTCATTATGCTTTCCTCCTGCTTCTCTTATAGCAGCAATCCCAACATTGGAATAATTCTTAAGAAGTTTAACAAAAAGTTCTTCCCCCTTTTCTTGATTTTTGCTAAAAGAGCCATCCCTTCTTAAATGAACATGCAAATCAATAAACCCAGGGAAAAGCAAAATCCCTTTAAGTTCAAATCTTTCTATACAATCTATCCTCTCCCCTGGATCAGTTGAAATGATTTTCTCTTTATCAACAATAATTTTTCCATTTTTAATAATCTTCCTATTTATTACATCAACCCATCCATCTGGGACAAGGAGTTTTTTCATTTTCATCTTAAATTAAAGCTGTGTTAGTTAAAAATGTAATAAATAAAAAAACGATCTTTTAAATTATAATTATTTTAACTAAAAGCATAAAAAGTGGCAAGGAAATAAAAACATCTTTTTATAATACTTTGATTAAAAAGTTTTTGATCTACTTGACTTAACTCTAAATTTTATTGTATAAAATATTTAAAAGAAATAAAAAAATTATTTTCTTAAAAATTCTTAATAAACAATAAGGCAAGTAAAATTTTTTAATTTGGAGAAACAATGGAACGTAGACCAATAACACGTGAAGGATATGATAAATTACTTAAAGAATTAAAAAGACTTAAAAATATTGAAAGGCCAAAAGTAATAAAAGATATTGAAACAGCCAGGGCTCATGGAGATTTGAGTGAAAATGCTGAATATTCGGCTGCTAAAGAAAAACAATCCTTAATCGAAGGCAAGATACAAGATATTGAATCAAGGATGAGCTATATCCAAGTAATTGAAATCACTAATCTCCCTAATGATAGAGTAGTTTTTGGTTCTACAGTTCTTTTAGAGAATGTTAATACAGGTGAAAGGGTTAGGTATCAGATAGTAGGACCTGATGAATCAGACGTTAGCAATGGTAAGATTTCTGTTACATCTCCAGTAGGAAAAGCATTGATAGGAAAAGAAATAGATGATGTAGTTACAATAAAAACACCTGGTGGAATTAGGGAATATGAGATATTGGAAATAAATTAATCTCCGAGAATATAATTATATAAGCCTCGGGTTTTTCAAACTACCTCTTACAGTATAAATTGAAAATCCTTTTTTCCCCTTTATATGAGGAACTATAAGTAAAAAATTCCTGATAAGCTTTGGCATAGCGCTATTAATTTTTAAATATAACTTTAGATTCAAAATAGATGAGTTTAAAGGGATCAATGGTATAATCTTGCCAGTAATAATAGCAGAAAAGCCTTGACCTTCTGCCTTAATATTTTTTATTTGCCATCGCCTCTTCTTTATATAAGCAGTACCTATAACATTGTTTATTTTCAAAGAAGGAAGCTTATATTTTAATATTTTAACATTTTCTATCCTAATATCTTTACCTAAAAAATTGATCTTCCCTTCCCCTTTATATATGTTTCTTTCTTTTAAAGATATTTCTGCTTTTCCTTGAAGGGTTCCTGATAAAGAAAAACTCTTTTTTTCCGAAGAGTTTAGTCTTTTTAGATCTATATTATTTAAATCTACTATCATCGTTTTTTTTCTGATATTATATAAACCATTTCCTTTTATAGCTTTTGAGTTTAAATCAAAAGAAAAAACTGGTGATCCTTTTATAAAAGTCAACCACTTTGGCTTAATAAGGATATCATCTATAATAAAGCTAAAATATAAATCAGGAGATTTTACCTTTACATCTTTTAGCTTAAAATTAAAAATACCACTTGGTGAAAGCTCTTTAATAGATATTTTAAGCCCGCTTTCTTGAGAGGCATAATTAGCAACTTTACCCTTAATTGTATTATAAGGAAATCCAAGATAAAGGGCTATTATAAAGATAACAACTCCTAATAATAAATAAAGAATAAATCTTTTACTTATAAAACCTTGCCTCTTTGAAATTACTTTATTTTTATCTTCCATAATAATGAATTAAATATTGTGAACTTTGTTTTATAAACATTTTCATTTCTTAATTTTTTAGTTTATTAAATACTTAAAGAAGCTCTTCTTTTAAATATCAGATAAAGGAAAAATATTCAATTAGAAAACCAATAAAAGCTTATATGGAGTCAATTAAAAAAATAACCAAGACATTTTCTTTATAAATAAAAAGCTGTCCCAATAAAAGGAGACAGCTTTTAAAATTTTTCAAATTAAAGGCTTACTTAATTTACAGTTCTAGCCATGAATGAGAATATAATACATCTCCTCTTAAGACCTTAAATGATTTCCAGTAATTCATCTCTTCTTTACTAAGAGAAGATTCATCTACTTCCTCTCTCTCCCAAAACTTTTTTGCTAACTCATCTACCCAAGGCATCTCATCTTTACATATTGCCATAAGCTCCTTATCATAAGCATCAATAATAGCTGAATAGAGTCCGAGATACTTATAAAGAGCTAAAGCAGCTCTATTTAAATAAGGTCTTAGATTAGTAGGTGTTCCATTGCTGATATTAGATAGCCCACAAGTAGAATGTGCACCTGGTGCAATATCTGGAATCATGGGCAAAAATTCAAAAAAAGCGGCAACCTGATTAGGATCTACACTTATAGGAAGCACAATAGGATCAATCCACATTCTCTCTATAGGGATCTCCAGTTCCATAGCTTTGTTCATAATCTCAACAGCACAAACCCCTCTTTCATTAGCATCTCTTGGAATTCCTTCTTGACTTAAAGTTAAGGCAACAAAATCAGCATCAAACTCTTTAGCAAGGGGCATCTTTTCTTTCAAACTCTGTGTTTGAGCTGAAATAGAGTTTATAAGAGCACGATTATTACAAACCTTTAAGCCTGCTTTTATTGCTTCAGCATTGGTTGTATCCAGAGAAAGCCGAACATTTGGGTCTACCTCCTGAACCGTTTTAACCAACCATTCCATTAGCTCATCCCCGGCTTTCCGAGCGGGTCCAAGATTTAAATCAAGCATATCCGCACCTGCTTTTAACTCTTCTTCCGCCATTTTCTGAATTGGTTTAGGGTCTCTTGCCTTAATCGCAGGACCAATGGTTTTTGACATTATATTAATACTTTCAGCAATTGTTAGCACTTTCCCCATATTCTTCCTCCTTTATTTTTTAGTTTATCCTTTATCCTTATCCTTCTGGTCGAAAAGGCAAAAGTATAGTAAAAGTAGTTCCTTTATTTTCTTCACTTTTTACTGTTATAGAGCCAAAATGAGCCTCTATAATTTTTTTAACTATAGAAAGCCCTAAACCAGTTCCCACAATAGCTCTGGTTTTCTCTGTTTTTACCCTGTAAAATTTTTCAAAAATTTTTGGAAGTTCATCCTTTGGAATACCTATCCCAGTATCAGCTACTTCAATTTTAGCATATTTTCCATCCTTAGCCAGGATTACTTCAACCTTTCCTCCTTCATTTGTATATTTTATGGCATTACTAACAAGGTTCATGAAAACCTCTTCCATGTTACTTTTGTCTGCTATAATTTCAGGAAGTTCTTCCTCTTCCTTAAAGTCGAGTGTGATATTTTTTGCCTCAGCCTGAGGATTTAAAATATCTATTACTTTACCTATAATATCTTTTAATTTCAATGGTTCTTTATATTGTACAACTAACCCTGCTTCAATCTTTGAGAGATCAAGCAAATCCTTTACAAGATCAAGCAAACCCTTTGTCCTTTCTTTAACCCTTTTGAGCATTTTTGTTTGCTGCTCATTAAGTTGACCTACCATCCCTTCAAGGATCACGGAAATATGCTGTTCTATAGCTGCAACAGGTGCCCTAAGTTCATGCGAAACCATAGCAACAAACTCATCCTTCATTCTATCTAATTCTTTCATTTTTGTAATATCCTGAATAACTGTAACTGCCCCTATAATCTCATCTGATTCATCTTTAACAGCAGCCGTATGTGCTCTGTAAATATTACCAGGCTGAGAAGAAAAACTCAATTCTTTTGATATAGAAAAAATGTTTTTTTTACTCCCTTGTAATACCTCCTTTACCATATTAATTAATTCATTTTCTGATATTAAATTGGATAAAGATTTATCCAAAATATCCTCTTCTTTGATACCAAAAATCCTTTGGGCAACAGGATTTATTAATACTGGCAGACATTGATTGTTTGTAACAAGCACCCCATCTCCCATACAGTTGATAATAGTTTTTATTCTACTTTTTTCAGTAGCAATATCCCTTAGGCTTTTTTCTCTTTCTTGCTTAAGCCTTTCTGCTTCTCTTTCTAACTCCCTTTTTTCAAAGGCTCTATTTACAACAAGCCTTAATTGATCAGGGGTAAAAGGCTTTGATATAAAATCATAGGCACCCTTTTTCATTGCTTCAACTGCTAAATCAACCGTAGCATATCCAGTAATAACAATAACATTATGAGGTATGCCCATCTCATTAAGTTTTTCTAAAACCTCCATACCACTTATACCAGGCATCATTAAATCTAAAAGAATGACGTCAAGAGATAATCCTTTTTCATTTACAACTTCAAGACCTTGTTCACCATTCTCACAGAGATAAATCTTCCATCCATCTTTTGCAAGGATGCGTTTACATCCCTCCCTCATAACGTTTTCATCATCGATTACTAAAATCTCCTTTTCTTTTTGAGTCATAGCAAATCAACTACTATTTTTGTTTTCCTAAAAGAGTTTCTATCCTTTCTACCAATACTTTTGGCTCTACTGGCTTGTCAATATAGTCATCTGCCTCAGTCTCTAATCCCATCTGCTGGGTATACCTAGTGGTTGATATACGAGAAGCAACTGCTGTAAGCAAAAGGATTGGTATTTTAGAATACTCTGGATCTGCCTTAAGTTCCTTGCATACTTCATAACCATCTTTGTCAGGCATCATCACATCCAAAACAATAAGATCAGGATTTTCCTTTTTTGCCTTCTCTAAACCTTCGATACCACCATAAGCTGCGATAACATCATAATTCTTACTTTCAAGTATAATAGTTACTGCTTCAACAAGATCAGGGTCATCATCAACCAATAAGATCTTTGCCATGATTTACCTCCTTATAGGTTTTAAAAAATTTTTTCCTATATATTTTTTAAACTTCTGGTCTTGGTAACAGACCAGCAGCCTCTACAATCTCAGGTACTTTCTCTTCCCATTCAATTGCCATTATATGCACACCATGAATGCCTTTTATCTCTTTTAATCTTTGTATTGTCTCTATTGCTATTTTTATCCCTTCATTTGCTCTTTTTTCCTTGGGAACTCCTTTTAACCTATCTATTAAAGCATCAGGAACATCCATCCCAGGAACAAAATTTTTCATATATTTTGCCATACCAATCGATTTAAAAGGTGTAACACCAGCTAATATATGAACTTTTTCATGTAACCCCATATCCTTTACCATTTCCATCCATTTTTCAAATCTCTCCAAATTATAAATGCATTGAGTTTGAATAAATTCTACACCAGCTGCTACCTTTTTTGCTAGTCTTAAAGCCCTAATATCAAAAGGATCAGCAAATGGATTAGCAGCAGCACCAATAAAAAGATTTGGTCTTCCTTTGATCTCCTCTCCACTTATAAAAAGGCCCTCATCACGCATCCTTTTCACTGTCCATATAAGCTGTATTGAATCCATATCAAAAACATTTTTAGCAGAAGGATGGTCCCCAAATTTCTGATGATCCCCTGATAAGCATAGGATATTATTGATCCCCAAAGCTGCTGCTCCAAGTATATCGCTCTGAATTGCTATACGATTTCTATCCCTGCAAACCATCTGCACAATAGGATCAAAACCCATATCCTTTAAAATCAAACATGAAGCCCATGATGACATCCTGACAACAGAAGTTTGATTGTCAGTAACATTTACTGCATCTACCACACCTTTTAATAACTCACCTTTTTTTCTTATAACATCTGGATCAGCACCTCGTGGAGGACCACATTCAGAGGTGACAGCAAATTCACCTTTTTCAAGGATTTTTTCCAGGCGAGAATTAGTCTTCATAGCTTTAGGTCCTCCCTCTCTATTCTTCTTGGTCCTCCATCTCTACTGGTTGACCAATCTTTTAAAGGTATTATATTCATATAAACCTTTT